>JAQVOQ010000001.1 GCA_028702545.1 Clostridia bacterium | reverse complement strand
AGTGGTAGTAGCACCTTGCTTTATACTGCTTAATATCATTGGTGTTTCGTTATTAATCCAAACATTATAAGTAAATACTTGTGATGGTTTTAATGTTAAATAATTTGCTGATACCGTTACTATATAATTACCATTGCCACCTTCGGTAGGTGATAAGAATAATCTCGTTAGTGTATTTGCATTGTATTCCGTTTTAAAACTATTTGTAACGTCAACGCCATCTTTTATTATTTTTGTAATTTCATAACCCGTTTGAGGAGAATATTCAAATGATAGTTTCGCTTCATTTTTGTTTAAAAGCATAAAGCTATAATAAGCAGTAATTGATTTTGTCTCTTCGTCGTCTAATGTAACACTTGCCGATAAAGTAATATTATATAAGCCATATGCGGTAAAGATGTAAGTATCATTAACTTTTAGTGGAGTAATAGAATTGCCATTTAAGGTTGCTGAAACACTAAGGCTGCGATAATCATATTCGTCTAAATGCTCAATTTTTATGCTCACAGGCTCGTTGTAAATAATGTTATCTACTGGGTCTAAATTGTTTACTGAGAATAATACTTCATCTAATAATATAATCTCATAAAATTGTTCGCCACTAAATAGTTGAGTGTTGCCTGCAAAGTCACTAAATTTAAAGTAATACATACCAGCGTCTTCTAGGGTTATGCCCTGTTCATAAATTTTGCCAACATAGGTTGAATTAAAATAATAATCTGCGTAAATATAATTTCCTAAGTATAAATTATAATCTGCCCAACTAACAGTAGTTGGATTAGAGGTTGTTTTGTAATAATAATTACCTCTATAATATTCGTTTATTTCTAGGCTTGTTGATATAAAGTTTTGACTAGTTGGTATTTTAGTTACAGCAAACACCTTATTATAAAAACCGCCGTATAAATAATAAACAGTAGTTACTCCTGTTTGTTCCGTTCCTAATATTTCTAAAATTTCTAGTGTTAAATCTCTATCTGGATTTTTATCAATCTTATAAGTATATATTGTAAAGTATTGGTCAATTTCTGCATCATTGTAATTATATTTAACATTTGATATACTAAGATTTTTTTCTAAATTATTTATAACCGCAATAACAGAATAAATTACTGTAGCAGTTTCCTGAACTGACCAGTTGTAATAAATAGTTGTGCCAAGTAAGTTAGAGAAAGTTAATGTGTAACTACCTGGAAGAGCATAAGCAAATTCCGGATTAATAGTGTTATAAATCTGAGTTGTAGGGTTGTTATCTGCATCTAGTGTTGCAAGTTCTAACCTAGTAGTGTAGGCAAAGATAGGGGTGTTTTCGTAAGCTATATACACTGGTTTAGTTGTGCTAAACCCTAATTGATTTATAAGATATATATGATTTAAACTATTATCTAAACTATCAGTTAAATCAACTTCTGGAGTTTTTGTATAAATAGTAAATGGATAATCAACTGCATTGCCAGTAGTAGAAGTAATAGTAATAATATAATCATCATCAAGCCCGTATACAGAGGCTATATTTTTTAGCCAAATTTCCTCTAAGCCCGTTTGCTGATTTAGTGTGATGTATTCATTAGGTACTAAATATTCTACGCCATTTTTTGTTATTTCTACGCTATATAATTGTGTTTGATAAAGCACCTTTACATCATTTGCTGTATATAATACATCTCCTATAAGAGCCGTTGTACCTAAGTAGTACACTTCTGCAATATCTTCAAGTCCAAATATTTTTGGTACGGGATAATCTCTTCCAAAGTTATCTACAAAATAGAAGTAATATTCGCCGGCTTCAAACTCGTAACTTGCTCCGCTAATTCCGGTCGCATTAACTGCCAAACCATTCATATCATAGTATATTTGATATTCGCTCGTCGGTTCAAATATGCCGTTTAAAGACTTGTAAACTAAAAAACTTTCTATTCTAGTAGAAGCCGTGTCTACAGGTAAAGTTATTATAAAACTGTTTTCATTATCTACAAAAGTTGGAGATAATGTGTTTCCTTGTGCGTTGTAAGTAAATATAATATTTTTATTGATTCTGTTTAAAAGTGTAAACTCATAACTTGCACCCGTTATTCTACTTTGAGCAGTATGAGATATTAATGCGTTTAAGTTTGCTATATAAGCGACTTCATTTGTGTTAGGTGTGTGAGTAAGTGTAGTAGTTGAGTTAGTCTCTTTATTTTTCACCTTTAGAATGTACCATAAGTCCGAACTTATAACTGAGTCTATATTAAGATCAAGCGCATCAATTTTGTCTTGATAAGTATTACTTCTAGTAAAACTTTCAAACTCAGGGTTTTCCACATCTTCTTCAATGTCAAATAATATCTTTCCTTCTATTGATGGACCAAAAGAGAAGTATTGAATGGTATAAACGGTAAAGTTGCCCGCTTCATCCATTTCAATAATTTCATAATATTCGCCGTTAATAGCACCGCTTCTAGAACCAAAAGTTGAAACGCTATAATCGAATAATTGATAAGCGATGTTAGAAGTGTTAAATCTTGGTCTTATAGGCTCTATTTGATAATTATCATAATTTTCGTCGCCTGGCACTAAACTTTGCAAATTTTCTTGGCCTACTAAATATTTATTATATTTTCTATAATAAATTAAGTTAGTGTCTTGCGCTGGGTTTTCAATGTTAGCTCTTAAAAAGGTAAATGCACTATTTATTGCAAACGCATAATTTTCGGTATTTATTGCAGATGAACTTAATTTTACTATACTTTTTTGTTCAGTTGTTAAGTAAGTATCGGCAGTAATTAATCTATTTAAGTTATATTCTGGGGAAGTTCTATCAATTGATATGCTTAAAGTGTTGTTAAAGAAGTTATTTGCATCGTATATATAGTTTGATTCTAATCCCTCATATTGAATGGTCACCAAATATTTAGCCTCAATTTGAGATAATGCACTTGATGGATTAAAAATTTCTAATGAGTATCGTTTTCTTGCAATCAGTCCTTCTGAGCCGATAAGTGTACCTATATTTGATTGTACGATAGATAGATTGTAAGGATTAACAGTAACTGCACCATTTAATGCTTTATATATAACCGTTTGAGCAGCGGAATTTTTTACTTGCTGTTTTATTTCAATATTGCCTTTATCAATTTTAGCTGAATAAATATCTGCAGGATCTGTCCAAATAAACTTTAATGTTGTTTCGTTTGTTGAAGTAACATTAATTAGTTGAATATCTTGATTATTATGTGGTGTTCCATAAAAAGCGCCAGTTGGCTTATTGTTTTTGATTTCAAATTTAAAACTGAAATCATTAGAGCCAATAATCGCTGTACCATAGCCAGTTTTATCTTTAATTAAAACTTCATAAACACCGTCTTTATATAAGTCTGGCAATACGATAAGACCATTTGCAATTCCAAGTGTTGCTATTGTTTGAGTTTCGTGAGTGCCGTAAATATTTCTGAATGTTCTAAGCACAGTAACTTGTAAATCAAAACTACCAATGCCATCAGAATAACCCGTTGACTCACTATAAATACTATACTTATTTTGAGGTATTTGAATGGCTACTGGAAGGAGGTTAGTTTCAAGTAATGTTTCCTTTGTAGTAATTATTAAAAAGTCATCAAAAACAATCGGTGTGCCTTCGCTTACTTTACCTAATATTAATTTAATATTTTCACCGATCAAAAGCTCGTTTACCTGTTCTATTATGTCGTAGCGATCAATGTAGTAAGAATAAGTTTTTACTTTTGTATCGCCCGTTTCTTCTTCACTAATATTTCCAACATAAGTTCTTGTAATCGTATACATACCAGGCGTTGTAACTTCTTTTTGATATTGAGTAGAGAAAATTGCATTTATTGCCTCTGTTCTATAAAGTTCTCCTTCAATCAAATCAGCACCAGTCAATATGTCAATATCTATTAAACTTGGCGTACTTGAAAATGGATAATTTGGAGAGCCGCCCTCAAAGGTTAGGGGATAAAAACTATAAGTTAAACTTTGTATTTGATAGTCATCTGTGGCATTTTTATAATTAAAGTATAGGTATTGCCTGTTGCTTGCTCTATTTAACTGCAACAAATTATAATTGCTATCAGTAGTACTTTTTAGAGTTCCATAAGTTTCCGCATATCCTTGGCTTCTATCTAGATTCATCTTTAAGTCTAGCATAGAAATATTATTGTAACTTGAGTTAGTGAAGGGGGTAGTACTAGAATAATCTAGCACATAAGTATTATAAATATTTTCGCCAGTAACATCTTCGTTTCCTGCTGGAATAAAAGGCTCTAAGCCCGTGTAAAAAGTTGCCGAACTGCTAAAATTAACATTCCTTGTATAAGTTCTTATTTTGTTTGATTCTATATCGCTTAAGTCATAACTATTTTCAACTGTTAACTGGTCAGAGTCAGTTAATCCAGCGGCGTATACTTTTACCACTTCAATTGGTACTATTAAATAAAGCGTACCAGCGTAAGTATCAAATAATGGGTTATCTGTTGTTATACTAGCAGGTAAGTTAGAAGTAGGAGAAATTTCAATAGCTTTATGTGTACCCCAAGTGATAGTCGTTTTAGTTGGCACAAAGTTATATTTAGAAACGGCCTCAGGGTCTTGCAATATTTGAGCTTGCGAGTCATCTAAAATAACATAATAATTTAAAGAGTTGCCCGCTTGATCCGTTAAAGTAAAATAATATATGCTAGCGTTTTTTAATACTGAGTTTGGATTTAATATATCCGTTCCTGTTGTGTTTGTTTTGTAATAAGTTAAATTATTAAATGTGTTTAGTGTTTGATAACCATTGGTTATCCATTCTTGACCATTTTGCTCTATTAAAGTAGGAGTATAAGATGCTTTTTCGGCAATAGATGTAATGCTATATTTTGCTGTTATTGCAGCACCTGAAGTTTTTGAATTCCAATTTAGAGTAAAGGGGGTGTTGATAACAGTTTTATTTGTTAAATCAAGGCTTGTGTCTTTTAGTGGAATTATATTGTCGTTTTCGTCTACGCTTTCTTTAGTTCCTAAAACACTAAAGCCACTAATAGCACTTTGGTCTATTGTGAATTTATAAATAATTGAGGTATTAGTTGAAGGACCATAAAAGATTTGTAGTATATAGTGACCACTAATTGCAATTTGACTATCTTTAATATAAACTTGTCCATTAACGTTATCATAAGAACCATTAAATAGGGAACTTTGAGTATATGGATTATAACCATCAAAACTTTGTCTCCAAATTCTAGCGTTAGGTGCAACATCAAAAACGCCAATATCTGTCCAGTTTGCTGTTACATAAGGGGCATTTGTATATTTGCCACTAGTTATCGTTTGATTTGTATCTGTTTTAATGTTAACCGTTGGAGGTATGTTTGCAATCTTAAATGCAAAAACTTGCATATGAGCAACTTTATTGCCTGATGTTACATCGTCAGTACTATTTATATATTGGTATTTTTCAAAATCATAAATTACAACAACTTCATAATAGCCGTTTTGTGTAAAGCGAGTATTATTTGTGTAAGGTATTATTTGAGGAATACCAGTTTTTGTTCCACTTGAATAGTAATAGTAAAAAGACCTTGAAGAAGTGAAAGTTGAATCATATTTTAGCGAGCCATAGCTTTTTAAAAATACAGGTGCTTGATTTGTGCTAGCTAGCGTACCATTAATTTGCAGAGCTAAAGTGTCATATACTCCGTTACCATTTGCATCAATAAACTCTTCAGCAGGGTCGTAAACACCATTTCCGTTTGCGTCAACATACTCTTCGGCAAAATCGTAAACACCATTTGAATTTGCATCGGTAAATTCTTCTGCTGGATTATAAACGCCATCTGCATTTGCATCGGTAAATAGTTCGCCGCTTCTATAACTAGTAGTGTCATAATTTTCTATGTAAAGTTGATTATCTTTTGTATAGTCGCTTATGATAGTTGTTGTTTCGTCGCTATATTTAAATTCGGCATCCTCTGTGTTATTTTTTGAGTAATATGATTGATAGCCAAAAACTGACAACAAAACATTGTTACCTCTAGTGCTTGGCTCATATATACTACCTGTTGTAGCGATAACAAAATTTGTATCTGAAACTCTATATGTATATTTGACTGTAAAATTATAATCGGCGACATCATTTATGTTTAGTCCGTCATAAATGAAATAATCAACTCCGCCAACGGTTGTTTTATTAACATAATCAGCTTTAAAAGGAGCGGTTGCACCGTTTAAATAAAAAGTTACTTGACCTGTATCACCTAATATTTTAAAACTAGAAGTTATAGTGTTAGTAACACCATAAATTTGCTTAGTGTAAGAAATATTGTATCTACTAGCGTCATAGATTAAAGTAGGCAATAACAAGACTTCGCCTGAGTCGTAAGTATCGGTCATATTAAAATTATTATAGTTAAAAAAATTTTGTTCTATTTTTTTGTCATATTTATCTCTATTTATTTTTTCTGTATTATACATTTTAGGAATAATATTATTTTGAAGCGCTGTGTCAACATACTTGTTTTCATCTAAAAGCCAAAATGCAATTGTTTTTGTATACTCGCCATAAGTAGCACCATAACTATCTCTGTAATAATAATTAAAGCGATACTCATAGTAACCATCTAAATTTTCAATAGGTTGACCTTCAAGGGTAGCTAATGTTTTTAAGTCAAGTGAGTGAGTGAATTTTTTGTCTCCATTTGTTTCAATTATCATAGCTGAGCCAACATCTATTGGAGTTCCATTTAACCAAGCAGAAGCCGTTAACCAAGGAAGTCCATTTCCGTAACTATCTGCAAATTTAATTAATATGTTTTCTACTTTAACATTTTCTACCGCTGTTCCGGCTATTAAAGATTCATCTGCTGCATTATTATTTAACATCTCAAAAGCATCATTGGCAATAGAGTTTAAGTGCGTATAGTTGCCAACCTCTGTTGACGCCAAATAAGAATAACCATTCGTTATGTCATTGTCATTTTGGTCAACATCTCTTAAAACTTTTTGTACCGTAAGAACTGTATTATCGGCCTCTACTGCACCTGCTATATTTGTGCCAATATTCATAAAAATTATATTGCCACCAATAAGTGTGCACATGCCCACTATAAACATTAATACTATTAAGCCTTTATTTTTTATAGTTATTCTCATATACTAGTATTCTCCTTAATCGGTTGTCTTAAGTAACTTATTTTTAACATAATATTTAATATATTTTATCATATTAAAATTCTATTAACAACTATTTAATATATATAAATATATACTTATTATATACAAGGGTAAATTTAAAATACGCTAAAGGCAAAATTTAAATTATGTTTTTCTCAAAATTTAATAATAAAAAAACCTCAAATATTATGAGGTTTTTAAAAAGATTAATTAATTCTTTTTAGGTTTAAAGAAGTCAAAATCGTCATCGTCATCATCATCTCCGCTACCTAAAACAATGTTGTTTCTATTAACAACATCGTAATATACTTGTTGTTCATTTAGATAACCAGATGGTTTGTATACCTCAGGTACTCTTCGCATATCATAAACTGGACATTTGTAAGTAGGTGTAAATATACTTCTTATACTAAATTCTGAGAACATATTAACAATTGCTTCGCCTTTGCTTCTGTCTAAATGGTCAAGTTCTTCAGGATAAATAAGTGGACGAGAAACAGTGTTTGAACTAGTAGTTGTTGAAGTGCTGCCGTGTTGCTCTTTAGTTCCTGCTTGATTACTTTTTGATTTGTTTTCTATTTCAACGGTTACGTTTCCACAGTTTTTACTGAATTCCTCTTTTGTCTTTTGGTCTTTTGTTCCAATAAATACTTGAATGTTACAGTTTTCTTTAATAGTCGCTGCATCTTGTTCTCCATAAACTGAAGTTAACTGTGTAAAACTTTGTACAACTATTACTAGGAAAATTCTTCTACTACGACCTGCTGTAACAAAACTTTTAATTTTTTCAATTTTTGGTAAGTTACCAAACTCGTCTAGTACGAAGTAAACATTTCTTGGAAGTGATAGTTCTTGTCTTTCATTTGCAAGTTCAATTAAAATTTTGTAAAGCTGACTGATATAAATATTTGCAAGTGGGTGACGAGTTGCATTTTCATCAGGAATTTTAATAAATATTGCACTAGGTTTTGTTGCAATGTTTTTAAAGTCAATATCTGTTGCACTTGTAAGATAACAAACACCGGCATCTGTAAACATTTTAATTGAAGAGTTTACATGACCTAAGAAGCCTTTTGCAGTATTAGGTGCATTTTGAACAACGTTGTTACCACCTGATGCTGCAGGGGATAATTTGTCACGCCCTGCAAAGTAATTTTTTAAAGTTTCTAGTGTATCACTTTGATTAATATCTCTTTTACTTGCTATTTTTTCTAAGTTATAAAAGTTAAAACGCTCTTTTGTCATACCAACTTCCGGTATTAAACTATCTTCAAGCATTGCAAGCAAAATTCCTTTAATAAAGCCTTGTGCACCCATACTCCACATAGGGTCTTGTCCTGTAACAGGGCATAGAGTTAAGGCGATATCTTCAACTTCATTTGCTGATTGAGTTTTTAATTTAGCATTAAGTGCTGTAATTGCATGTTTTAGCGTTGCTTTGTCGGGGTAGGCTACTCCGTCAAACTCATACCATTCCTCTCCATAACTAACGCTGTTCATTTTTTGAAGTTTTGGAAATTTATTTGGATTAGAAGCTCTATGAACTAAAATCTCGCTAGTCAAATTGTGTGCTCTTTGATAAAAATCATAGGCTCTATCAAGTGGATTCCAGCGCGCTGATTTATCGGGCTCTCTAAGGTCAATAACTTGAACATCATAACCAGAATTTTTTAATTTATTTGCGTGCATATCATAAAGCTCGCCCTTAGGGTCAGAGATTATCATACTTGGTTTAGAGGCAGTCTCAGATAAAACTTGAATTGTGGGGCTAACATAAGTTGTTGTTTTACCAGAGCCGGTAGTTCCTACAACCATTGCGTGAATAGGTTTATACATATTTACATGAAGTTTTTTACCTTTATATTCTGCTCTAATAAGAATACCATCTTTTTTAGAGGTTTTTAGGTTTCCATATAAATGATACATAAATTTAGATTCCGTTTTAAGTTCTTTTTCGTTAATTAGTCGAGAATTATAGTATTGTTCTAAATCTTTACCATCTTTTGTTCGGCTTTTATGAGAGGATGTGCCACTAAAGGAATCCTCTTTTGTTAATTTGTTCAAATAATATATTACAATGCACAAAACTAGTAGTGCCGCAATCGTTAGCGTCATTGAATCTGTTAAAAGTGTAACTTCAAATTCAAAGGTTCCAAAGGTTAAAAATGAGTTTATCATTACTGCTATTCCAAAGGATATAACGATTAATGCAACGAACTTAATAACAAATTTTATAAATCTATCCATTAAAATTCCCCTTTTCTTGTTTTTAGAATTAAGTATAAAAAAGTTTAAAATAACTAAAAATAATATAGCATAAATTAATTTAAAAGCCAAATTAATTTAAACTTTAATTTTTTAAATTTTTTAAATTTTTGTTGTTTAAAAAGTTTGCAAATTTTATTTTATGTGCTAAAATAATGATAATTAACTTAGTTTGAAAATATTTTTGTGTTTTATTGAATAGTTATTTTTAATTTTATAAAACTAAGAATAAGCTAGTTACACAACATCAGGAGGAAATTATAATGAACTTACTTTTATTTAAAATTGCAACCTTTGTAACAGGTTTAACAGGTGGAAGTCTTTTGGGAGCAACTGATTATTATGATGAAGTAACAGAACAATTTACGGGATCACTTGCTTTCTTAAATCCAATCATGAGTGCATTAGATGGTATTTTAACACCACTACTAATTTTTGTTGCAACAGCGGGAACTATTTATGCGGTTGTTCTTGGTGTTAATATGGCAAAAGCTGAAACTGCTGACAAAAGAGAAGAGGCTAAAAAACGTATTATAAATGCAGTTATTGCACTTGTAATTACAATTGTTTTAATTTTATTATTAGGATTATTTAAAGCTAACTTAGGCGCTTGGATTTCATAAACCTCAATTATTTTAAATTATAAACTAAAACCTAAGTTTTGTAGACTTAGGTTTTTTCGTGTTTTAAAAATATTTTTTTAAAACAAACTATACATATTCTTGAATTTTTTTTAAAATGTGATATACTAAATTAAATAAAAGAATAAAATCAAAGTCGGCACCTATGTTAAAGGGGAAGTTATGCTAAAAAAAATTTATATTTTTACTTTAATAATTATTTTGATTTTAAGTCCTATTATGTTAACAGGATGTGTTCCGGGCGGTACTAGTGGCGGAGGTACAGGAGATATTTATGTTCCAGTTGACCCAGTTGACCCAGATGACCCAGATGACCCAGTTGACCCAGATGACCCATTTGATCCATATAATCCAGGTGAGACGGAAAGCTATGCTTATAGTGATTATTTTGATGGCGTTAAAATAACATATAATCCTGATTTGTCGGGCGATTTGTCGGGCAGTCCAGAAAAAATCGGTTATATAAATGATGTTAAAAGCCAAATTAATACTATGAGCAAAGAAGTTATTATTAGACTTATGTCGGAATATGGTAACGGAATTGGATTAGGTGGATATAGGCTTTATTACTATGTGAACGGTATTCAACAATTTGAGGATATTTATGCAGATGGCTTTGAGCCGTTTGACTCTGTTCCAGCAAGTTACGGCGTTGATTATAAGTATGCACATAAAGATGCTGTAAGAAAAGATTATTATAATACGGGTGTTGATCAATATTATACTTGGAATTGGACGCTCGTTCAAAATTACAATCCTGCCGATTATATTGACGCTTTTTTAACAGCTCATTCAGACAATTTGCAAATAGCTATTTATATGTTAAAGCTTAACAAAAACATATATCAAATTGGCACGAGCGATTATAACGAATATATTTCTTATACTCAATTGAGTTTAGGCGAAAAAGAAACATTAAAAGAAAATTTTGCAAAAGAAATAACTTATATTGGAATGCTAGAAGAAGAAATGTACAAGCTAGGTCAGTTTATTTTAAATGTTGTAATAGGTAATACCTTAGTTGAATTTGATGTTGAAAGATTTATTGATGTAAATAATAATGGTTTATTTGATGCTGAGGAGTTTATAGATTCAATACCGAATGGTCAGTTTGATGCAGGCGAAAAATATAATGATTTGAACAATAATGATGAGTGGGATAGCGGAGTGCCATTAGGTGGTGCTTACGACTTTATAGATGAATATTTTAAAAACTATCGCAACACCGTAAATGCAATAATAACGACAATTAGCGAAAACACTGTTAGATATCCTCAAATTGCAGGAATACAATATCAAGATTTTATATTTGCCGATGTTGAGTCTAATTTAGACGAAATTTTTACTATACCGACGGGTATGCAATGTTACAAAAGCTTAATTTTTATGAACAGTCAAGCTGTTAGTTTAGATAGTGTTTGGTTAGCGTTTGAATCAACTAGAAGTTTTAATTTGGAGATAACTGCTCGTTATCATAAAGTTAGCGAGGGAATAATTTTTGACGATGTTTTAACTACTTTACTAATAAATGGCGGCGCTTATGATATTTCGGATAATGACAACGATTTTGAGATAGATATTCAAGATATATTGAATACTTATGGGTTATCAAATTCTAACTTGCAATCTTTTACTAATAACACAGAAAGTTTTGATGAACCTGTCGTTTTAAACACCACAACGCCAGCCGCCGATTATTTTATAGTAGAAAAAGCGGAAGATGGAGTTTCAAGTCTAGCAAAATATAATGATAATAGCACTGACTTTTTTGAGATTGTTTTTAGTGCAACATCTTTAAGCGGAGATATAAACACAAATCCAATATTGTTTAGGTTTGGTTTTATAGATATTTCATTCACTCCACAAGTAGAGTAAAAAAAAGATGTACAAATTAAAATATTATTGCTATAATAACTGTATAGTAAATTAATATGCAAAATCTATCATATTTTTGGGCAAGTTTAAATTAACAACGGAGGAGCATTATGGGTTTAGGATGGAGAATAAGCCACCTTGCAGGTCTTGGCGACATAGTAGATGGTATAGTCGGTGGTATCGCAGGTTGGATTCAATATTTAATTGATGGTTATTTAGCCCTTTTAGCCAATTGGTTTTATACTATATTTTTGGCTTTTGCTACAATACTTGATGTCATTCAACTATTGTTTAGAAAATTAGCAGGCTTGGAAAATTATGTAGTTAATGGTGTTGAAACAGCTCAACCAAGAGATTTAGCATTAGAGATTATTAACAATCAGGCCGTAATGAATATTTTTTGGTCACTTGCTATTTTATCAATAGTATTGCTTCTTATTTCAACTTTTGTTGCTGTAATAAAAAGTGAATATCAACCGCTTGACGCAAAAGGCGGTAATAGTAAGGGTAAAATAATAGGAAAATCATTAAAAAGCGTTGCAATTTTTGCAACTGTTCCAGTTGTTGCAATTTTAGGGTTATTTATAGGTAATGCACTTTTAAGTACGCTTGATATGGCGACTTCTAGTGGTGCAAATTCAAAATTGAGTGGTCGTATATTCGCAGCAGCTGCTTATGAATCTAATAGAGCAAGAGAGGGCGTTGGTCCTTTTGACCAAGAATTTTTAGATGATTTATCTACCAAGAATAACTTTGGCCTTTTTAGTGAGGACACTAATACTGGTTTTATTATTGAAACAGTTGCCGATAAAATTGACAATGCTTTTCAAAATAATACATTGGCACCTACTGGTGAAGACTTTGATCCTGTTACATTAAATGATATTTTGTCCTTTGTTTACAAAACGATAGGATTACCAGATTACCCAGAATCATTTTCAATATATGATTATAGTTTGGTTTGGTATTATTATGATTTAAGTAACTTTAACTTTTTTGTAGCAATTGGTGTAACTATTATGCTACTTACGATTATGTTAATGGTATTACTTGGTTTAATTAAACGTATTTATGCTTTAGTTATGTTATTTATAATAGCTCCACCAATTATTGCAATAACACCCATCAATGAAGATGCTTATAAAAATTGGAAAAAAGCATTTATTTCTAACACTTTGAGTATTTATGCGGTTATCGTTACTATGAATCTTTATATAATGTTGATTCCAATACTCGGTCAAATAGATTTTTTCCAAATTGATTCGGAAACTTCTGCCGTAGTAGCAGTTACTTATCAAGTATTTAATTTAATAGCACAATTATTGATGTTAATTGGAGGAGCAGTATTCTTTAAAGACTTTTCTAAACAATTAGCTGACATTATAGGTGCAAGCGATGTACTTGGAGATGGAGCTGGTAAGGCAGAAGCGTTTACAAAAACTGCAGCAAAAGCAGTTGCACTTGGAACAGGCATTGGCGCTACAGGTTTTGCACTTCAAAAAGGTGCTGTGAAGGCTGTAGGCTCAGGTTTCAAAAATTCAAGAGCAAATGGATTAAACTGGATGCAAGCAGCATCAAAGGGAGTTGGAGCAGGCCTTGTTACTCCATTTAAGAATGCTGCCAATATGGGAAATAAGTTTGCAAAAGGTGCTAAAAACTTTGCTGGATTTGGCAAAGATAATAAAGGCAATCGAATTGGCTTCTTAAAAGATAAAGCTGATCGTTTTGAAAGTTTTAAAAAATCTAGTTTTGGAAAGAACTTAGGATTTGATAAATTAATGCCGTTATCTGCTGCTGCTCAAGCTACAAAGGATAGATCAAATCGTGAAAGACCAGAGTTAGCTGCTGATTTAAGAAACGAAAAACTGATTAAAGCGCTTGAAGGTAAACAAGGTACTACTAGTGGTGCAGATGATAGCAACAAAGCAAACGATGTTCCACTTACTGCAGAATCAACTTTAAATTTAGCAAAGAGCGGATATGTGGATGAGAGTAAAGCAAAACTTACAAATACTCAATCTGAAATTAATTCAATAAAAGATGAAATTAATGAAGATAAGGGGTTAAGAACAAGAGGTTTAACACCAGAAACTGTTGCTGCAAAGAAAGCACAAATAAAAAAATTACAACAAGAAGAAAAAATATATACAAAAGAATATGAGCAAAAACAAAAAGGGGTAAAAACGCTAGAAAGCGCTATGAAAACATTGGATTTAAGTCTAGACGACATCATTGAAAACAAGAAAAAGAATGTTGATAAATTAAAAAATTATGATGGCGGAATAAGTGGAAATAAAAAAATTGCTCAGGACTTAAAGGAGTTTATTAGCAAGACAAAAGATACAGTCAATACAGACAATAAGAAATAAGAATAATTTTAAAAAACCTTAAAGAAATTTAAGGTTTTTTTTGCTGTTTAATTTAGTAGTGTTTTTTGTAAATATTTAGTATAATTACTTATAATGTTATAAAATTTACGAACAATAAATATATATTACAAAATTTTAGGAGCTTTCTATGAGATTTATACCAAGAAAAACAAGAGTAAAGATGGAATTCTTTAAAGGCGTTACATTAATTGATGTTATTTTAGGGTTAATTGGTGGCGCTGGACTTCTTTTAATTTTGAGTTCCAATTTTGATTATAATATTATCGTTGCAGTTAGCTGGCTTAGTATAATAATTACTTTATTTGTACCTGTTACAGATGATTTAAAACTTTATTATTCGCTTGTGCTACTATTTAGATTTGCAGCATTTAAAAGAAAGTATAGCAAAATAGAGGAAGATAAACATACCGATATTAAAGAGCTTATTCCATATAAAGAAATTGTCAACGGTAAATACATAAAATATGATAATTATTTTGCACAAGTAATAGAAATTAAACCAAAAGAATTCTTTTTATTGACAGAACAAAAGCAAAATTTGTTAATTGACACCTTTGCAAATGCTCTTCGTAGGCTTAATTCTTCACAAACGGCTAGTTTGATAAAAGTTAATAAGCCACTTCTTCTTGATGATTATATACAAAATGAAGACCGTAAGTATGAAGTTGTTTTAGAGATGGGCGATAGGGGCGAAATTTCAAAAGAAGAAGTTGAGGCTAGAAGTATGGTTTTTGAAAACCGTGTTTCTACTATGAACTATATAAATAGTGTTGAGAGGACTTATAGGGACCATTTTTATTTGGTTATTTATGATAGCGACAAACTGGGTTTACAATCTACTGTTGATGGTATTATTGGATACTTGGTCAATAGTTCTATTCCTATTTACACTAATTATTTGCAAGATAAACAGCTTGCAGTGTTTTTGAAGGCGAATTATACAAAAGACTTTGATGAGCGCGAACTTGAAGGTATGCCAATGGATAAAGTTATTGATTGGACAATGCCAAAAAATATTACTTTTAAAGCGAATCAAACTATTATAGATAAAAAATCTTATCGTACTTTTGGCATAACAGATTATCCTATTACGGTTAGAAATGCATGGGCATATGCTATGTTTGCACTTCCTAATACAAAAGTAGTAGTTAATATTAAGCCAATATTAAAATATGAAGCAGAAAAAATGATAGATAAAGCGCTTGTAGAAATGGAAACAAAAACATTATATTCTGTTAAAACAAGTACTCAAATTGAAAATGAAACTCACCTTTCTACATTGAGGCAATTGTTGGTTGAATTAAAAACAGGAAATGAGAATTTATTTGATGTAAATATCTATATAACTTGTGAAGATGAGATGAAAAAGGAAGTTAGAATCTTGTTAAAGCAAGAGGGTTTTAAATATACGGAAATGTTTGGTAGGCAAGTGGATTGTTTTATAAGTTCTAATATTAGCAGACTGGACACTATAAATCAAAACAAAAGAGGTATTCACACCTCATCACTAGCGGCTACTTTCCCATTTATTAGCAGTGCACTTATGGATAAAGGTGGATTTTATATAGGACATAACGATTTTGGACCAGTTTTTGTAAACTTTTTTAGAAGGGATAACGAGCGCGTTAACTCTAATATGATGATAATTGGTAAATCTGGTAGTGGTAAAAGCTTTGCTACCAAAACTCTACTTAGCAATTTAGCAGCAGATAACAGCAAAATATTTATTCTTGACCCAGAAAATGAGTATGAAATTTTAACCGAAAACCTTAAAGGTCAAGCAATAGACGTTGGAACGGGTTTGCAAGGTCGTATTAATCCTTTTCATATCACGCCATCTCTTCAAGGTGAAGGAGTAACGATGACGGATGATTATTCTTCGCATCTTCAGTTTTTAGAGCAATTTTTTAGGGTAATTTTACAAGGAATCTCATCGGATGCTTTTGAAAAAGTTAATACTTTAGTATCTGATATGTACGCATCAAAAGGCATAAATCAGGCAACTGATATTACCAAGTTAAAGCCCAGTGACTTTCCAGTATTTGATGATTTATATAAAATTATAGATAAAAAAGCTCAGGAAGAAAAAGATGAATACATAAGAAGAATGTATCAAATTATTGAAACTTATATTCAAAAATTCTCAACAGGTGGACGAAACTCCAATCTTTGGAATGGACTAACAACCCTAGAAACTAAAGAAAACTTTGTTACATTTAGTTTTAGGTCGCTATTATCTAACAATAATATGGTTATAGCAAATGCACAAATGATGTTAGTTTTGAGATATCTAAACAACGAAATTATCAAAAATAAAGAGTTTAACACTATGATGGGCTTTGGAGAAGAAGACCCTAATAGGCGTAAGGTTATTATAACAGTTGATGAGGCACACGTATTTATTAACAAAGATTATCCAATAGCACTTAACTTTATGGAAACAATGGCTAAGCGTATTAGAAAATATTCTGGTATGCAGATAATAATCACTCAAAATATTAAAGACTTTGTTGGTAGTGAAGAAATTGCAAAACAATCTGCTGCTGTTATTAATGCGAGCCAATACTCTATGATATTTGGTTTATCACCAAATGATATGAGCGATTTAGTAGCACTTTATAGAAACGCTGGTGGAATTAACGAAGACGAGCAAGATAATATTGCAACAGCTGGTAGAGGTGAAGCCTTCTTGATAACTAGCCCAATAAGCAGGACAAGGGTTAGTATTGTCGCCTTGCCACCGGTTAGAGATTTGTTTGAAAAACTTAAAAAAGAAGAAGTAGAAGACAACGATTAAATAGATGCACTTTTTAAAAGTGCTTTTATTTTAGGTATTGCATTTTTGATAAAGCTGTGTTATATTATTTATGAATAAAACTCTTTAGGGTAGAGGTATTTATGGAACTAAACAAAAAACAAGAAAAACAATTTTTAAGACATAGAGGTCATTTCAGTCCAATGCCAAAAAAATATGAAGATTTATATAATGCTGGCTGGGATGCTTTTACTATGCTTGGAGAGAGTAAAGAAGATAAAGATATTGCCAATTCAGGCGCTAATTTGGAAAATATTGTAGTTAAAGTTTTACATGATAATAATATTAACGAAAGAAATGCAGGTGTTTTTTTATCAAAATATAGCGGCATTCCTTTTAATACTTTTGATGGATTAGTTAGCTTTATTACGGAAGCTTATGATTATGATATAGAACCAAAAAATCAAGAAATGGTAAGTATTTTTGAATTATATAAGCCTCAAATTGAAAAAGTAGCTCGAAGAGTTGCATTTAAGCAAGAAAAATACAGTGCTAGTGATTTTGTTGCCCTAACACAATATAAGAGGATTCAAGAAAACAAAATTGATAATAGCCAATTATTAACTGAAGAAGATATTAGAGCAAAAGGTTTGTTTTTGGCAAGAGATGCTAAATCTTTTTATAACAAAGAAAATCCATCTGATATAGAAAAACCTGTTTATGACTGGGCATCTGTTCAGTTTTATAAATATAACAATATTTTAGAAATGCCAATTAAAGATTATTATACTAATGAGCCAATTCTAAATGAGCAAGAGAGAAATTTTCCAAAATATGATGCTTTTATTGAATCGCTTAAAGCAAAAAAATATAAACTTGATGTGACGACTAAAATTTATGCACAAGCCGATGATGTTGTAATAGACAGAAAAAATATTTTAATTTCGGATGAGAGTTTGAGCAATACTGAAATTGCTGTTTCTGCTATGTATAAATTAAATAAAAAAGCTTTAACAAAAAAGCGCTTATTTATTTTTGACGATAGTTATAGGGAGGCAAAAAAATTTTTTATCTCTAGAACAGTTAATGAAGAAGGCGAAAATTTTAATCCTTATAAAAATTTAAAGAAAGATAAAGCAAAGTTTATTGAATATAAAAATACATTAAATGAAGTTATTTCATTATTATCCACAATAAATCAAGCAAGAATTTATATGGAAGGCACTACATTTAAAAAAGTTGAAGATCATTTGCAACTTCAAGCTTCTATGCAACTTGCAAGAATACCAAAAATACATTCTAGTTGGATATTGCCTTATATTTCGGAAAAAGTTTTGCAAGTAAGTAAAAATAATTATCAAGAAGCAGGCTTATTAGATTTTGACAAATTACAAGAGCTTTATGCTAAAACGGGCAGGAATGTAAAAAATGCTCAATCTATTGATGAATTAATTTTTTCAAAAGCCGAATATTCTTTTGACTTTAAAGCACAAAAGGAGTTTAATAAAGAGGAAGAAAAAGTTAATATATCTTCTGCAGAACAAGATATTATTAGACAAAGAGAATTATATAAAAGACTTATGAAAGAAGCCGCTAAACAAAAAGAATTAACTGACAAAGAAAAAACAGAGGCAAAAGCAGAAGCAAAAACAGATCAAATTCCTTTAACGGATAAAAATGGTAAAAATGCAGAAGTAGCAAAAGAAAAATTAAGAAAGTTTTTATCCGATAATCTACTTGGAAAAATTAAATTATCTCAAGTTCCTGCAATGAGATACAGCAAGTGCTATATTGAAAAATGCCAAGAAAGTGGCGTTGATATGAATAAGGTGGCAAATGTTTTATATAAAGAAATGATAGCAGATATTGATAAAAATCCTAAAGAATATCAATGCAGGGATGGCAATTTTCATGTAAGAGGCTATAAATTATTTAAAGATTATTATTATAAATCTAATTGTACTTTAACACCAGATACCCATTTTAAAAAGATGTTATCAGCTGCTGTTAAAACAACTGAAAAAGACAGTTCAAATGAAAGATAATTTAGATGAAATATAATTGCAAATGGAGGTAAAATAAAATGATGATGAATGATATTAATACAAAAGCGATAGAACTTAGTTTTATAGTTTTAGAAGACATTATTATGTTAAGACCATTAACTACAAAAGCTAATATTATGGCACTTGCAAAGTCTGCATCTACTAAGGTTCAAGATGGAAAAGATTATCCAGAAGTTTTGAAATTAGCTTATAAAGAAATGATTAATAAGCTAGAGACACTAAGTTTTGAAGAAATAAAAGAAATTAGAGAAATTATTGAAGACTAAAATAAAAAACTGTAAGCAAAACTTACAGTTTTTTTTATTTAATTTTTATCTTTACTATTAAATATATTTTTTATTTTATAAGTTAAAATTTCTTTCATTTTATTTTTTCCATTTGACATATAAGTGCGCGGGTTAAATTCTTCTTTATTAATTAAAGCCTCTCTTACACCAGTTGTTAATGCAATTCTAAGGTCGGAATCAACATTAATTTTCGCAATACCATTTTCAATAGCTTTTGTTATAAGGGAGTCACTAATGCCTTTTGCACCGCTTAAACTACCACCACTTTTAGAAAATCCATCCTGTAATTCTTGAGATATACCGCTCGCACCGTGTAAAACAAGGGGAGTGTTAGGCAATAGTTTTTTTATTTGAGCCAAAAGTTCTGTTTGCAAACTTGGTTTGCCACTAAATTTATAAGCTCCGTGGCTCGTGCCAATTGACACCGCCAAACTATCAACGCCCGTTAGTTCAACAAACTTTTTTGCATCCATAGGGTCTGTGTATTTTGAAAAAGCACTACTAATGTCATCTTCAATGCCGGCAAGTTTGCCGAGTTCTGCTTCCACTGTTACATTGAATGACCTAGCATAGTCCACGACGCGCTTTGTAAGGGATACATTATCGTCAAAGTTCAAACTGCTAGCATCTATCATAACGGAAGTAAAACCAGCATCTATTACTGATTTACAGTGTTCAAAAGTTGTGCCGTGGTCAAGATGGAGTGCGACGCTTTGTTTTAAATTTTTTGTGCAAGCTTTTACCATAGCGACAAGCACATCTAAGCCCATATATTTTATTGCCGAAATGGAGGTAGCCACAATAACAGGACTATTTTCCTGCACAGAAACTTCTAAAATTGCTTGCAATTGTTCTAAATTAGTAAAATTAAATGCTCCAATTGCATAGCCTTTTTTATAAGCGTTGTTTAGCATTAATTTTGTGTTAGTTAAGCCCATAAAACCTCTCTTATTGTAATATATTTTAATTATAAAACATTTTTTTAATAACTACTAACAAATTTAGTGGTCAATTTACTTTTAAATAAAAAAAAAATAATTTATAATGATAGTAGGAGAAATATTATGGAAAAAATTAACATTATAATACCTATCGTTTCAAACAATTATGATTTAAGTAAAAAAACTAAGCAACTTAAGGCTTTTTTAAAAAAGTATGAAGATGAGTTTAATGTATTTTTTGTTGCATGCAAATGTTTTGAAAAACCCAAAAATTACAGAAATTCACAAAATTATAAATTGATTGAAACGCCTTTTCAAGCGAGTAACCATTTAATCGCAAAAGGGTTTGAACAACTTAGTGAGGGTGCTGTAATAATTTTAGATTTTGAAAATGAAAATTGGCAACAAATTTTGTCAAAAATTTTTGACAAAAAATCAGTGGATAATATAGTGCTATATAAAAATACATATAAAAAGTCTAAAATTAAAAAATATTTATTTAATTTGTTAATTAAAGCCTACCATAGTTACCTAAAATTTTTAGGATTACAAAAAGATTTAATATGTAGCAATACTTTTCAGTATTTTAACCAAGATGCAGTAAAAGTTATCAAGAGTTTGAATGACAAAAATGCATATCTTAGGAACTTTGACACTTTGACGGGTTATAATATTGAAATGATAGAGTTGTTAGAAGAACAAAATAAACAAGATTTAAAATTGCTGGATTTTAAAAATAGCAATATTAAAAGAGGTGTTTCCTCATTAGTTGTTAGTTTGTTGTTTTTAATATTATCATTAGTTTTTACTAACGCTATATTGGCTTTAAATAATGGCATAGGTTATTACTTTTTAATTTTAGCACTATCTATTGGAGCAATTTTATTAAGTGGATATTTGCTCGTTAAAGATATTATAAAATCAAGAGGCGATTTATAAAAACCCTTAAAAAATAAGAATATTAATAACTAAATATACAAAACCTAAACTTAAAATATATAAGGAGTTTTTTTATGTTAGATGAAAGAGTTAAGGTTTTAGCAAGCAATATAATAAATTATTCTTGCGCTTTAAAAAAGGGCGAAAAAGTTTTAATTGAAGCCTACGATTTGCAAGATGTACAGCTTGTTAGCGAGCTAGTTAAAGAAGCGTTTAAAGTGGGGGCATATCCTGTTGTACGCCTACAAAACAGTAAGGTAACAAAAGAGATGTTAATTGGAACAAGCGTTGAGCATTCAAAACTGCTAGCCGAGCACATAATACCTCAAATGGAGGCTATGGATGCTTATATTGCAATAAGTGGAGGCAATAATGTTTTTGAATACTCAAATGTGCCGCACGAAAAGATTAAAATTTATTCTGAGTATTATTCAAAGCCAATACACAGAGATATTAGGGTAACAAAAACAAAATGGGTAATACTTAGGTATCCAACAGAAGGCGTTGCACAACTTGCAGGAAAATCAACTGAAGATTTTGAAGATTTTTATTTTAATGTTTGCAACTTAAATTATTCTAAGATGGATGAAGCTATGAATAGCTTAAAAGATTTGATGGAAAAAACTGATAAAGTAAAAATTGTAACTAAAAACACTCATTTAGAGTTTTCTATTAAAGGAATGAGGGCTATTAAGTGTGCGGGCAAAATGAATATTCCTGATGGTGAAGTTTACACAGCACCAGTTAAAAATAGTGTTAACGGGCATATTCAATATAATGTGCCTAGCACGCATTCGGGCATCAGACACGATAATATTTATTTTGAATTCAAAGACGGCAAAATTATAAATGCAACCTCATCAAACACAAAAAAATTGCAAGAAGTGTTAAATATGGACGAGGGAGCGCGCTATATTGGCGAGTTTAGTTTTGGCGTTAACCCCTATATTTACGAGCCTATGCTGGACATTTTGTTTGATGAAAAAATTGCAGGCTCAATTCACTTTACACCGGGCGCATCTTATAAAGATGCCGATAACGGAAATGTTAGTGCTATTCACTGGGATTTGGTGCAAATTCAAAGAAGTGAATATGGCGGTGGCGAAATTTATTTTGATGATGTCTTAATAAGAAAAGATGGTAGATTTGTGCCAGAGTTTTTAAAAGTATTAAATCCAGAAAATTTGGTTTAGACGGGTTTTTTATTTGCCAAAAACGCAATTATTGATTACAATAAATAAGTAATTTAATTTAAAGGGGAGCATAGTATTATGGCAAAAATTAAAATTGGTATCAATGGTTTTGGTCGCATTGGAAAATTAGTTATGAGGGCGGCTCTAAAAAGGGATGATGTTGAAGTCGTAGCAATTAACGACCCGTTTTTAACACCTGAAAATGCAAAATATATGTTGGAGTATGATACTGTTCACGGCAGATTTGACTGTAAGTGTGAATATACTGAGGACGCTTTAATAATAAACGGCAAAAGAGTTGAATATTTACAAGATAAAAATCCAGAAAATTTGCCTTGGGGCAAGTTTGGAGCTGATTATATAGCAGAAGCAAGTGGAGCTTTTACTAAAATTGATGACGCTAAAAAACACTTGCTAGGCGGGGCTAAAAAAGTTGTGGTTACAGCTCCCGGTAAAGGTATGCCGATGTTTGTTATGGGCGTTAACGAAAACACTTATACCTCTGATATGGATATAGTATCAAATGCTAGTTGTACGACAAATTGCTTAGCGCCACTTGCAAAAGTTATTAATGATGCTTTTGGCATAAAAGAAGCTCTTATGACGACTATTCACTCTCAAACGGCAAGCCAATTAACAGTTGATGGACCTAGCAAAAAAGATTTGCGCTTAGGTAGAGCGGGAAGTGCTAATATTATTCCAGCATCAACTGGAGCTGCAAAAGCTGTTGGAGTTGTTATACCTGAGTTAAATGGCGTGCTAACGGGTATGAGTTTTAGGGTGCCAACACTAAATGTTTCGGTAGTTGACCTAACAGCTGTTTTAAAAAAGCCAACAACTTATGACGAGATTAAGGCACTTTTAAAACAAAAGAGCGAAAATGAACTAAAGGGCATTGTGGGTTATACTGAGGAAGAAGCTGTAAGTTCTGACTTTATTGGAGACCCAAGGACTTGTATATTTGACGCTAAAGCAGGCATTATGCTAAACGACCATTTTGTTAAACTTGTCGCTTGGTATGATAATGAGTGGGCTTATAGTAATAAAGTGCTGGATTTGATGATACACATGAATAATAAAAAATAAAAATTTTCAAAATAAAAAGCGCTTAAACAAAATAAGTGCTTTTTTATTTAATAAAAAGTGTGGTTACTTGCCAAAAGTTTACGGCTAAGTTATAATAAGGTATTATTTAGGAGATGATTTTTATGATGTGTCCGGTATGTTATAGCAAAATAGAAAAAGATAAGGCTGTTTGCGACGCCTGTGGTTTTAATTTTAATGAGTTAAAAACTGCTAGCAACAGTGCTGTTAAACTTGCAAGAAAACAAGGAAATTATGATGCAATTATTAGTACAACTGAGTTTCCGAGTGATTTAGATTATAAAAAAACTTTTTATTTAGCTGTTTTTGGCGGTTGGTTTGGTTTGCATAATTTTTATGTAAATAAAACTTTTAGAGCTTGGTTTAATATACTTTCGCTTGTTTTAAGTTTAATTGGTTCTATGCTTGTTTTTACAGGTGTACTGCCACAAGAATTTATGAGTGCAGTGCTTTATACAGCTATTCTTTATGCAATAACACTTATTATGTGGGTATTTGATTTGATAGGATTAGTATTTAAAAGCTATAAAGTGCCCGTTGTTTTAAAGAAAAATATTAAAAAAGGAAAATAATTTTAATGAGTAACAATAAAACAGTTGTCGTTGGTATGAGTGGAGGCGTGGACTCTTCAGTTGCCGCACTTTTATTAAAACAACAAGGCTATAATATTATTGGTCTTTTTATGCGTAACTGGGAAGAAGAAGATGATGCGGGGCATTGCACGGCAGAAGAAGATTATGAAGATGTTAAAAGAGTTTGTAACAAACTAAATATTCCGTATTATACAGTTAATTTTGCCAAAGAATATATGGACAGAGTTTTTGATAATTTTTTAGAAGAATATAAAAGAGGAAGAACTCCAAACCCTGATGTTTTGTGCAATAGAGAAATAAAATTTGGGCCATTTTTAGATTATGCAAAAAAAATTGGAGCAGACTATATTGCAACAGGCCATTATGCGAGAGTAAAAACCGAAAACGGTCATACTTATTTGTTAAAAGGTGTTGATGATAATAAAGACCAAACTTATTTTTTAAATCAATTAAACGAACAACAGTTAAAAATGACACTTTTTCCCGTAGGGCACTTGACAAAACCAGAGCTTCGTAAAATTGCCAAAGAAAATGACTTAAATACGGCAAACAAAAAGGATTCTACTGGTATTTGCTTTATAGGTGAGCGAAAATTTAGAGACTTTTTAAAAAATTATTTGCCATCAAAAAAAGGTGTTATAAAAGATTTAGATGGTAATATCGTAGGCGAACATGAAGGGCTTATGTATTATACTTTAGGGCAAAGGCGAGGGCTTAATATCGGCGGGCTTAAAGGTGGCAGTGGCGAGCGGTGGTTTGTTATAGAAAAAGACTTAAAAAATAATATTTTATATGTTAATCAAGGCGAGCACGAAAAACTGTTTACAAATGGACTTATTACTTATAATTTTCATTGGATTAATGGTGAGCCAAGTGTTAAAGAATTTGCTTGTACGGCAAAATTTAGGCATAGGCAACCCGACCAAAAAGTAAATATTAGCATAATGGAAAATGGTTATGTTAAAGTTAATTTTGACACTCGCCAAAGAGCGATAACGCCGGGACAATGGGTAGTATTATATGACGATGATATTTGCTTAGGCGGAGGAGTTATTGAGGAAAGTTATTAAAAAAATGTAGTTTTTGTAGAATATTTAAATAAAATTAATCTTTTACTATTTAAAAATTTTTAAAAAACTTAGTTTAGTTCTATAATAAATAAAACAAATAATTGGAGATTGAAATATGCGTAAAATTTTATTTAGCACGGATCAAATATGTGATGTACCTGAGGGATATACGCAAAAGCATAATGTTATGGTTTTGCCACTGGCTTACACAATTAATGATATTGAATATGACGATATAAAAACCAAACAACTTCCTACACTTACATTATTTGACTTGATGCGTAAAGGTGGAGTGCCAAAGACTAGTCAAACAAATCCAGAAGTAGCAAAGAGCTTTTTTGTTAAAAAAATTAATGAAGGATATGATATTTTTCACTTGTCTACAAGTTCAGGCATTAGTGGAACTCACGGTAGTGTGCTACTTGCGGTAGAAGAAATAGAAGCCGAAAAAGAAAAGTTGATTACAAAAGAAAATCAAGACTATAAAATAATTGAACTTGATTCTTTTACTGGTGCAGGTGGCGAAGGAATGCTACTTGATATGCTTATAAAGTTTAGCAAAGAGGGTGACAAGACAATAGAAGAGTTAGAAGTTGAGGCAAAACGCTTAATTCCTATGTGTTGCCACTTTTTTACACTTGATGATTTAGGATATTTAGCAAGAGGTGGACGAATAAGTAAGAAAAAAGCCGTTGTCGGCTCACTTTTACAGGTTAAACCGATGCTTCATATGAATATGGAAGGAAAACTTATTCAAATAGGTCAAACAATGGGTCGCAAAAAGAGCATAAAAACACTAGTAGACTATATAGAAAAAAAGATAATTAAAGGAATAAACAAAATTATATATATATCACAAGGCGATTGCTTAAATGATGTTGAATTTTTAAAAGAAGAAATTATTAAAAGATTAGGTATAACGGAGTTTATGGTAAGTTTGTGTAGCACAATAGTTGGCGCTCATACAGGCCCGGGCGCTATTGGTGTGTTCTTTTTAGGCAAGGATAGACTAGCTGATTAAATTGGAGTAACTTAAAACTTTAAATGTTTGATTAATTATAAAGTTAATGATATAATTAATGGCATAAATGTACTAGGAGATTAAATGAATGGATGATATATTAGACATTTTAAAAGAAAGAGGCTTTATAAAACAAGTTGTTTTTGAAGAAGAATTAAAAGAGGAATTATCAAGCGGTATGGTTTCTTTTTATGCAGGCTTTGACCCTACTGCCGACAGTTTGACAATAGGTCACTTTTTGCCAATTCTTTTAATGAAGCACTTGCAATTAGCAGGCCATAAACCTTATATTTTAATAGGTGGCGGTACAGCTTATGTCGGCGACCCTAGTGGAAGAAGCGATATGAGGAGTATGTTAACTCCTAAACAAATAGAGGCTAATTCTAAAAGCATAGCTAGACAACTTAAAAAATATTTAAGTTTTAGCGGTGCAAATAGTGCAGTTATTGTAAATAATGCCGATTGGCTTCTTAAACTTAAATATATTGATATGTTAAGAGAAATTGGTGCTGATATGAGCGTAAACCGAATGCTTGGTTTTGAATGTTTTAAAAGCCGTTGGGATAAGGGCTTAACATTTTTAGAACTTAATTATATGCCGATGCAAGCCTATGACTTTTTGCATTTAAACAGAAAGTATAATATTAGTGTGCAAATGGGTGGAGATGACCAATGGGCAAACATTTTAGCGGGCGCTGATTTAATCCGCAGAAAAGAATCTAAAAAAGCGTTTGCACTTACTCTTCCTCTATTATTAAAGGCCGATGGTACTAAAATGGGCAAAAGTGCAAAAGGTGCTTTATGGATAGATAAACAAAAAACTACTCCTTATGAGATTTTTCAATATTTAAGGAATACCGAAGATAGCAAAGTTGCTGAATATTTAAAAAGAATGACTTTTTTAAGTATAGAAAAAATTGACGAGTTAACAAAATTTGAAGATGAACGAATTAATATTGCAAAAGAAGTGTTGGCTTATGAGTTTGTAAAACTTTTGCATGGCGAGGAAGATGCTAAAGAAGCGCAAAAACAAAGCGAGGCAGCTTTTAAAAATGGAAATGTTGAAAATATGCCGAGCGTGAAGTTAGTTTTAACGGGGGACGAGAGCATAATTGAAATTCTGGTTTTAACCAATATTTGCAAAAGCAAAAGTCAAGCAAGAACTTTAATTGAAGCAAGAGCTGTTAGAATTGATGGGCGAATTATATTAAACTTTGATGAGGGTTTAACTCAAGATGAACTAACGGCAAAAACTTTTGTTATCCACAAGGGCAAAAAACTACATTTAAAGGTGAATTTTTAAGTGAATTTTTATAAAACGATAAGCTCGGAGAATAATGCCGAGCTTATTATTAAAAAAAGTAAATTTATAGGCATATGTGCACATGTTAATACAAAAGAGCAGGTGCAAAATTTTTTAGATAAATTAAAAAGTCATTATTCAGGTGCAAATCATATTTGCTACGGCTATATTCTAGAAAAAAATGATGAAAAATGTTTTGATGATAATGAACCGACTGGCACTGCTGGGCTACCAATTTTAAACATTATAAAAAAACAACAGTTAAACAATATCATAATTGCCGTTATTCGCTATTTTGGAGGCATTAAACTGGGTGCTGGCGGGTTAATTAGGGCTTATGGTAAAACGGCAAGCGAAAGTTTGAAGGGCGTAAAAATAAGCGAATACATCAGTATGAAAGAGTATCAAATGCAATTAAGTTATGACGAGGCGAGTAGTTTAGATAAAATAAAACAACCAGATTTTTTTGAAATAACAAAAAAGCAGTATGACGAGCAAGTAATAGTTGATTTAGTTGTTTTAGAAGAAAATAAAAATCTTTTACAAGAATTTTTAAATAATATTTTTAACAAAGAGGTTGAATTAAATTTTATAAAAACAATATTAAAGGAGAAAAAATGAGTCACTATTTTGAAGATATAGAAAGAAATGAAGATGATTATTTTTTAACAGAAGATTATATAAATAAAAAAAAATATACTTTTCAGTCTTGCAACAATGTTTTTTCTAAAAATCAAGTGGATTATGGCACAAAAGTGCTTATTTCTACTATTATAAAAAACTTTAAAACGCTTGGAAGTAGAGCAATAGATTTAGGCTGTGGATATGGTGCTATTGGCATAAGTTTAGCAGACCACTACAAAGATACGCATTTTGTTATGAGCGATATTACAAAAACAGCAATTAGACTTTGCAAACAAAATATTTATTTAAATAAAGCAGAAAATATTGAAGTGATAAACAGTGATTTATTTGAAAAAGTTGAAGGCAAGTTTGATTTTATTATAACTAACCCACCGATTAAGGTTGGCAAACAAGTATTGCTAAACTTAATTAGCCAGTCGGTTGAAAGATTGGAAGAGGGCGGACAAATAATTTTGGTAATAAAAAAATCTCACGGCAAAGATAGTATAAAGTTGGCGCTAGAAGAAGCGTTTGGCAATTGCCAAATATTAGAGCGTGACAAGGGTTATTATATTCTAAACAGTATAAAGGAATAAAAATGTCAAAAATTACTCAGTTAAAATTGCAAACAAAAAATAAAGAGCGTGTGAATGTTCATTTAGATGGTGAGTTTTTTTGCGGACTACAAGCTGAAACTGTTATAAAACACTCACTTAAAGTGGGAGATGATATAGAACAAGATGAGTTAACGCTTTTACAGTTTGAAAGCGAAAAACAAATGGCGTTTAACAAAGTTTTAAATTTAATAAGCAAAAGACAAAAAACTCAAAAACAAATACAAACTTATTTGTCCGATAAATATTACGGTCAAAAAACAATAGATTATGTTATTGCAAAATTAAAAGAATACAATTATATAAATGATGAACTTTTTGCAAAAAATTATGTACTTGCATATTGTCACTCAAAAGGCAAAAAAAGACTAAAACAAGAGCTTTTGTTAAAAGGTGTTGGTATAAAAATTATTGATGAAGTGTTAAGTAACCTTGAGGAGCAAGATGAAGTAGTTAAGGAACTAGTTCAAAAATATATGAAGAATAAAGAAAAATCATCAAAAACAATGACAAAACTTTACGCATTTTTAATGAGAAGGGGTTTTAGTTATGATGAGATAAAACCTTTTTTAAAAGGATATGAGGAATAATTATGAGAGTCGGAATAGATAGCGTTCTGGTAAAAAGATTTGCCAAAATGAAAAATTTTGAAAGTTTTTTAACTAAATATTTTAGCGAGTATGAGATAAGCTATGTAATGGGCAAAAATGTTACTAAGTTTGAAACTATAGCGGGTATTTTTGCAGCAAAAGAGGCATTTTTAAAGGCACTTAAAATAGGTATAGGTGCAGGCATTAGTTTAAAACTTATTGAAGTTAATCATAATAATAATGGTGCACCTTATATTAATTTAGACAATGGGCTAGCGGATAAATTAATAGACCATAAGATAGAAGAAATAAGCATAAGCATAACTCATACAAAAAAAACGGCGACAGCTATTTGTATAATTAACTAATTGTTACACAAAATAAATCAGAAAACTATTAATAGATAATAGTTTTTTTTATTAAATTTTATGTTTAAAAACACTAAAAATAGGAGATAAATGTTATGTCTAAAAAACTATCTAAATATTCTAACAGTTTGCAAAATAGAGTTAAAAGAACCAGCATTAATCACAATTTGAGAGGGCATTTGCATAAAATGTCACAGGATGAGTTGGAACTTGCATACTCAAAATATTTTGCCGAGCAAGGCAATTTGGATTGCTGTATAGAATTAAATGAGGAGTTTCAACAAATAGACAAAGAAGACCTTGAAAGATATGAAAAATGGTTAATGGAGAGTGACGAGAGGTAATGATTAAAAGAGGCGAACTATATTATGCGGATTTAAGCCCCGTTATAGGTAGCGAACAGGGAGGAGTTAGACCTGTTTTAATACTGCAAAATGACATAGGTAATAAATATAGTCCAACTGTTATAGTCGCTGCAATTACTAGTCAAATAAACAAAGCGAAGTTGCCAACACATATAGAACTTGATGCTGAGAGTTATGGACTTCCCAAAGATTCTGTTATCTTACTAGAACAAATTCGCACAATAGACAAAAGGCGTCTGCAAGAGCATATAGGTATGCTCGGCATAGATAAAATGGAGCAAGTTAATAACGCAATGCTTATTAGTTTAGGTTACTTATAAAATCGCTTTAAAATAAGGCGATTTTTTAAAAGTTTAGGTATTGACATACATATGTAAAAGTGGTATATTTATTGTATAAAACAAAAGAGCAAAAAAATTAACTCTTAGGAGGTATGTATATATGCCAGCATCATTTACTATATGGCAAATATTAGGCTTATGGGCTTTCCCAGTCGCTGCAATGGCAGTCGGCGGCTTTATTGCATACAAAATTTTAACAAAAGCTGCTAAAAAAGGCTATAGAACAATTCGTCCTAGTGCAAACAGAAAATATAATCGTAATATAGTTGAACAATATGACAAAGAGTTGTCAGCGGGTAGAAAACTCGGAAAACATTCAGAAAGACATAGAAATAGAAAAAAATTAAACGCTTTTCAAAGATTTTTGCAAAGAAGATTTCCTAAATTATATACAAAAAAAGGACTTTCAGAAAGAGCAAAAAATAAAAGGCTTAAAGCAATTGAAAAAAGATCTAGATATTTAGACGAGCAAGATGTTGAATATAGGGCGCCATATTACCAATCTTTACGCGGAAATCATACTAGAAGGATTCCTGAACAGATTGAACGAGTAGCAAATAAACAAAATAAATCTTATTCTGCAAAAGAATATGTAAATTTGAATAGATATAACCACAGATTAAATGATTTTTCTATGATTCATACTAGCAGTTTAAAGGCAAAGGATTATTTTGAAAAATTAGCACAAGAAAAAGACGTGAAGTATAAAGCAAAGGATAATAATTTTGTATTTAACAGATTAAATGTTTATACAAGTAAAACAGCTGACCAACCAATAGAATATTTAAACGCTAAAGATAAAGACATATTTTATTCAGCTAGCGCATTAATGCTTAATGATTTGCTAGCTACTACAAAAAACGACTCATATCCACTAAGCATAAGTCAAACGCTTGTTAAAGATGGCAAAGAACAAAGGCAACAAAAAGACTTTTCAAGAAGTGAGCTAGAAAAATTAGCTAGAGATTATGAAAAACTAGCAAAGGCTAATCAAAAAACTAGTAAAGATAATTCTCAACAAGAGCAAAATCAAGAAATTCCAGAAAATACATTATAAAAATAGGACAATAAAGCACATTATAAAAAGAGGGCAACCTCTTTTTTTTGTAATATTGTGCCGAAAATTAAAAACAATAATAAAATATATTATTTAATTATTTTTTGTTTTAGTCGTTTTATTGACATTAAAACACTAAACCACTATAATTTTATTAGTTTAGGTAAAAGGAGTGTTTATGCCAAACGGTTTTACTATTTCAGTAATTGAAGTTAAGTTTTATGGTTTAATTATCGCTTTAGGCTTTATAATAGGTCTTTTCTTAGTAGCATTTTTTGCTAAGAGAAAAGGATATAAAAAAGATTTACCTTATGATTTAGTTATTATTGTTTTTCCTTTGTCTATAATTGGTTCAAGGCTATACTATATATTATTTAGTGGCAGGGCATGGACATTCTCTGAAATGTTTGCACTTCAAAATGGTGGCTTAGCTATTTATGGAGGCGTTATAGGTGGATTTATAGCACTATACATTTATGGAAAAGTTAAAAAAATAGATACGATAAAATTAACAGATTTAGTCGTGCCAGCACTTATTTTAGGCCAAGTTTTAGGTAGGTGGGGAAATTTCTTTAACCAAGAAGCTTTTGGACCACTTGTAACGGATATTAATTTGCAATGGTTTCCTTATGCAGTGTTTATAGATGCCGAAGGAGCTTGGCACATGGCAACATTCTTTTATGAGAGTATGTGGAATTTGATTGGATTTGTTATGATTATTTTAATCTTTTTAAAAACTGATAAAAAAGGCTTTATAACTTCATTTTATCTTGTATATTACGGAATAGGCAGATTTTTAATAGAGGGACTTAGGACAGATAGTTTATACATAGGCGACACTAGTTTAAGAGTTAGTCAAGTGCTTAGCATAGTGTTAGTACTTTTTGGAGTAGCATTATTCGTTTATTATTATAAAAAACAAAAAGCAATAAAAAATTAGGAGTTATGTAGATGCAAGACTTTAGTATAGAAAAAAAAGGTTACAACAGGGATGAGGTTCAAAAAACCGTTGATAGTTTAGTTGAAGATTATGAAGTTAAATTATCACAGCAAAAATACCGAATTGACGAATTAAAACGAGAAGCGCTAGAAGCAAAAGAAGAATTAATAAAATATAAGAGCAAAGATAAAAATATATCAGGGGCTCTTATTGCTGCTGTTGAAACAGCACAAGAAATTGAAAAAAATTCAAAAGACATTTACGAGTTAGAAATTAAAAAATTAAGGCTTTTATATAATAAATGGGAAAGTTTTTTGAATGAAATGCTATTAAAAAATCCAAATATGAAAGAAAATTTTGACCCACAAATTATTTTAAAAGGTTTTGCTCAAGCGATAGATAAAACAATTGAAGAAAATTTTAGCTCAATGCAAAGTGTCAAACGCTCAAATAATGAAAAAGCAAGAGAAGGTATTCAGAGCTTGCTTAATAAAATGAGTTCATCTAAAGTTGGAAATTCAAACATGAGGCCGACGAATTATATTTCAAAACCTAACAATTTTGAAATAAAAGTGCCAAACCCAATTAAACAAATTAAAAGAGCAGAAAGACCAAGTTTAGCAAGTGCTGAAAAAACAAAAGTAAAAAATGATTTCTTACTTGAAGAAAAAAGATTAGGTGACGTAAAATCTATAATTAAACCCATAACTAACATTACTTTAACCAAAGAAGATGATTACGACAATTTAGTAGATAAATATTTAAGCGTAAACAATATAGAGAGTGAGAGTTTTGCAAATAATGCATACGGCAAACAACTTACTAAAAAACGAAAACGAAATGCCGCAGGTTACCCTGAGCCTAATGAAACGGGCTTTGACTTAAAGGAAGCATTAAACCCAACTGAAGACTTAGGTGAAATTATGAAGGCTTTTAATTTTTTTGAAGATGATGATAACGATGGCAAAAATTAAAATTTAAATAAAAAAGAAAACAAATAATTGTTTTCTTTTTTATTTATTGCAAAAACTACATAATAATACATAGTTTTTATAATATTTTGTCATAATAATTTTTGTATTGTAACTTTTTTTTATAAAATATAACTATAAATTAGTAAAGAGGTATTTTGAATGAGTAAATATGACAAGATTTTAATTATATTAACGGTTTGGTTAATAATTTTAGCAACGTTGGTAAGACTTAATTTAATTGCTTTTATCATTTCATTTTTTGTAGGCGGAACAATTAGTTTAATATTATTTTTATCAAAAAAAGAATTTTTTAAAAAACAAATTAAATCAGATCGTTTAAAAAATAAAACTATTTAATAATTTTTTCACTATTATTAAAGCTATTTTTTAAGGGCAAAACGGTTTACTTGATGTTCCCCGACACACACGGCATCGGGCGTGTCGCGCAGCGTTAAAAAGAGTGT
>JAQVOQ010000041.1 GCA_028702545.1 Clostridia bacterium | reverse complement strand
ATTGTCACCTTAATTAAAGTGTCCCATTCTACTGCTCCCTGTGCTATATATACAACTCCACTTACAATACTTAGCGGAAGAATAATTAAAATTGCCGTAGCGTGCGCCTTTTTGTCCTGTTCACCTAACAAGTGTGTCATAAATGGAACGGCAACCATACCTCCGCCACCGCCAAAAAAACCGTTAATAAAACCAATAAAGACTCCGCCAATGAGTTTTAAAAAAGTTTTTAATTTTTTGTTTTTTGTTTTAATCATAAGTTTATTATTAGCTATTTTATTTGCCAATATGCTATCTTTTGTATTATAATAAAAAAGCTATACAAATTACTTAAAAAGGAATTATTTGACGAAATGAATAATATGTTTACAAAATTTAAAAAAATAACAGCAATAAGTGCAATGTTTGCGCTTCTTTTAATGCAAAATTCATCCCTTATTTTAGGGTTCGGTATTTTAAATAGTGCTAACAAAATTAGCACAGTAAATGCTGTTTACACTTCTACGGAGATAACACTAACAAATTCTAATTTTGAAAGTCCAACTTCAACGGCTTATCCAATTAGCCCTAATAGTTGGTCAAAAGTAAATGAGGATACTTCTGTTACCTCTGGCTTAATCAATGTTAGCAGTAGCGTATACGACGAAAATTATGAAGATTATAATTTAACTTTTAATCCAAGTAAAGATTTAAGCGTAGAAACTAATGAAAATAGTGTGCTTATGATAAACGCCGAGAGCGAAAGCACAAAGATGGGTTACAGGTCTGCTAATATTTCTTTGGCTAAAAATGGATACTATACAATTGAGGCATTGGTTTATACACAAAAAACTGATGGCATAACTACCGCAGCATCTATGTATTTAACTGGAGATAGTCAAATAACGGATAGTGAAAATTCTAAAATGCTTGCAATCAATACTGCTGGTGTTTGGAAGAGTTACAAATTTTTTGTACAAACCGATGGATTATCTAACAAGACAGTAAACCTTGAATTATATTTAGGAAGTAAAGATGCATTTACCTCACAAGGTACAGTATTTTTTGACAATGTTCAAGTTTATTCACATAGCCACGACCGTTATTTTTCAGAAATTAACAATTTAGGTTTGTTACAAGACAATTATCGTATTTTAAATTTACAAGAAAAAGTTGTGGAAAATGCAATTGTTAATTCTAACTTTGAACAAACTATTGTAGACCCAGAAACAAACAACTTAGGTTGGGAGATTTTAACCGCTATGGATTCTGTTGCCGATAGCGAATATGCAATTAACGGCGTTTATAATATTGATGACAATTTTAATGCTACTGAAACTGGTGTTGATGCATCCCCTACAAATGCAAATATTTATGGCAATACAAAAGCTCTTTTAATCAATAACATAAACCCAGCAAGCATAGGCTATAAAAGTTCGGATATATTAATTGAGCAACACAAACTATATAGATTAAGTTTGCTTGTTAAAACAAGTAATTTAACAAATGGTGCAACTATAAAATTAATTCAGCAAAACCCTTATGGAGAAGAAAACACTACTTACACTCCATTGAGCGTTAGTTTAAAAAATATTAACACTTCTACTGCAACTAATGCAAAATTTGAAAACTGGATAGAATATTCTTTTGCTATTAAAGGCAATGTATTCCTAGATTCTTATGCAAACCTTGAATTATGGCTTGGCAATGAGGAAGTAAATGAAGTTGGTTACGCCTTCTTTGATAATGTTCAATTATTTGAATTAACTAGTGCACAATATAATACTATAACAACTAGTGATGCAGTTAGTTTTGCAGATTTTTCAAATATAACTGGCACGAGTGATGTTGCAAACTCTAACTTTAACAAAGTTACAATTGATAGCGTTGAGGAAACTTATCCTTATGCTCCGCAAAATTGGACAGTTGGCTCAAACAGTGATAATTATGCTTTTGCGGAAATTAATAATGGCGTAATAAACACAAACACGGCGCAGTTTATTTCTAACTCAGCTAACTACTCAGGATTTATTAATCCGGGAAATTTGGATAATCAAATAAATGATGCAATTAGCAACAATATTTTAGTTGTTGGCAATGTATCCTCTACTTCACAATATTATACTAGTACTGCAAAAAGCCTAACGGCTTTATCTTACTACAAACTAAGTTTTTATCTTGAAACTCAAGGACTAGCTACAAACAAAGTTACAGTAAGATTATTAAATGATGCCAATCCTATAATTGCATTAAATAATTTAGGTAGCGACTTAACTTGGACAAAATATTCAGTATATATTAAAACAGGCACAGCAAGTGTTAATGCGATAATCAAATTAATGCTGGGTGACTTAAACCAAGAAACTACTGGTTTTGCCTTCTTTGACAATGTTACAATTTCAACTATTGAAAGTGCAGATTATACCTCAGCCAAAACTTTACAAGCAAATAACACAAGTTTTGTTGACTTAAACAGTGAAAATTTTATTGCTACATCTGCTAATACTACAGAGGGACTATATGCTCCACTTAACTATACCGGCGAAAAAAAATCTACTCAAGTAAATGATGAATTTATTAATGCAGGTGTACTTGATACCGATAACTTTAATGCAAGCTATTTCCCTGGCCTTACTAATCCAAATTCTGCAAGCGAAGACACATCAAATGTTTTAATGATAAGTGCTAGTGATGATGCTTACTACACTTACACTTCTAACTCTCAATACGCTATTACATCGGGCAAATATTACAAATTTTCAGTTTTTGTTAAAACTTTTGGCTTATCACAAAATGTTACAAACCTAGAGTTAGACGAAGAAGACAATCCAGTAATATTTGGTGCAGGAGTAGCATTAAGTGGCTTTGATAATAGTTTTACTGCTATTAACACGCAACTAGATGCAGTTAGCAACGAATATCAAGAATATGTATTTTATATAAATCCTTTGCAAGACAAAAGTTTTAACCTAATTTTAAGTTTAGGTAATACTGATGCACTAACAAAAGGTTATGCATTCTTTAGTAATATTTCACTTACTACAATTGATGAAGATTCATATAACGAAAGCATTGCCATTTTAACTGGCGACAACGCACCAACAAATATGTTAAACCTAGAAACTACTCCTGTTGAGGAAGAAGAGCTAGAAGAGACGGCTCCTGAGGGCATTAACTTTGACTTTTTATTATTCCCTACTTTAATGTTTGGTCTTGCACTAATCATTGCAATAATTGGTTATTCAATTAGGCAAATCAAATTTAATAAGATTATTAGAAAGAGAATAAAAACAGCTATTTATAACAGAAATAGAACCTTAGCAGTTGACCATGAGAGGCGTGAAGTCGTTAAAGAGCGTCAAGAACGCTTAGCAAAATTAAAAGAACAATTATCACAAATTCAAAATGAAATTACTACAAATGAACAAGAATTTAAAATATCTAAACAACAATTAAAAGAATTAACTGATGAACAAATAGATAAAAAAGATGTTAAAAATTTAACCGACAAACAAATAAAAACTTATACAGATAATAAAAAACAAGCTCTTAAAAAACAAAGAGAACAAGCGTATACCGAAAAACGCGAGAAGTTAGAGCGCGAGTTTGAACGCATTGAAAAAGAAATTGAAAAGTTAGAAAAAGAAGAGCGTATAATGTTTGAAAAATATAGAAATTATAGGGCTCAAATTAAAGCGATTAAACTTGAAATTAAGCAAAAACAAAAAGATGCTAGACTAAGACTTAAACTTAAAAAACAAAAAGCTAAAGAAAAAAAGCTAGTAGATAAACAAACTAAATAGTTTAAAAAAACAGCAATTAATTAAGTTGCTGTTTTTTTTACTTAAAATTAATCTATGTTTTTTACATAACTTCTGCGTCTTTTGTGCTGGTCTTTTTTAAAACTTTCAAACTGTGCTTGCACTTCTTTATTGTCTTCTAGTTGCAAGTTGGTTTCAACATAAGCAATGCCCGCTGCAATAATCTTTTTTCCTATTTCGTTTAATACTATTGCATTTACACCAGTCATTTGATATTCGGGTTTAACGGCTATTAAGCCAAGGTCAACATCTTTTGGCCTTTTGGCTGCCAAAAGAAGCCTAAATATTCCAAAAGGAAATAATCTTCCCCTGCTTTTTTGAGCGGCTTTACTAAGGCTTGGCATAGCAAGTCCAAAAGCCACTACTTCATCTTTTGCGTTTAAAACAACGCAAATAAATCTTGGGTCTAGGAGTAATTTAAATTGTTTAACAAGTTCCACTCTAACACTCTCACTAATAGGCACAACGCCATATAGCTTTGCATAAGCTTCATCTAACACATTAAATATGCCGTCTTTATATTTATCAATAAACTTATTTTTATGCTCTACTTTTGCAATAGTCAACTTGCTACGCTTTAACACAAGTTTTGAAATTCGCTCAATTCGCTCATCCATATGTTCAGGCAAATAAATTCTATACTCTATCCAATCAATTTCTTTTTTAAAACCATAATTTTCTATCAGTTTTACATAATATTCATAACTATATTGCTCTTCAAAAGTTTGAGGTTCATCAAAACCGAAAATTAAAAGTCCTTCTCTATCAAGGTCGTTAGCGCCTAGTGGCCCGTGAATAATATTCATACCTTTTTGTTTTGCCCAATTAGACGCAGCATCAAATAATGCATTTGCCACCTCTTGATTATCCACCGAGTCAAAGCGACTAAACCTCACTCTTTTTTCGTTTACCTTTTCGTTAAAATCGTGCAAAATAAATGCTGCAATTCGGCCTACAATCTTTTTGTTTTCATAAGCCAAAAATAAAGCAACATCACAGTGCTCAAATGCTGGATTTTTTTCTTTTTGTAAATAATCTATTTCGTCTAAAATAATTGGTGGAACATAAAATGCGTTACCCTTATATAATTTTAGTTGAAAATTAATAAATTTTTTAATATCGGATCTTTTTGTTATATGTTTAATTTCTATCATAAGTATTATGCCTTTTGTTTATTTATTTTGATAAAACATTATATATCAAAAAAAGTTTTTTTTGCAAGCGGTTTTGACTATAGGTAATTAAATAATCAAAACTTGACCTATAAAAATTTTTGAAGAATTGTTGTTTTTTACTATCTCTTCAACGCTAACATTATATTTTGAGGCAATTTTTACTAAGGTATCAAGAGGTTTTACAACATATATTGCTGTGTTTTTTTGAGGAATAACAAGTCTGTCGCCCTCTTCCACAACTTTAATATTATTTATCTTCATCAAACTATCTTTCGTTTGATTATATAGTCTTGCGATACTCTCTATCGTTTCGCCCTCTTCAACTCTATGCACTATATTTTTTTTATTGTTCGCATTCAACACTTTTATTTTATACTTATCTTCATTTTCATCAAACATTTCTAACTCCTCCTACTATTAAAGTTATGATTAATTTTAATTTTTTAAAACTTTAATACTAAATTACATATTAATTTAATAAAAATATTTAGTATACATAAAAAGAGGTTAAATTATTAAAAATTTATTTAAAGCAGTTTTTATAATAAGTATGTTTGCGCTTTTGACAAGAGTTTTAGGCTTTGTTTTTCGTATTTATCTCGCTAATGCAATAGGTAGTGAAGCGCTTGGCATTTATCAAATAGCTTTTTCTATCTTTATTGTTTTTGTAACAATTGTAGGTAGTGGACTACCTTTAACGCTCAGCAAATTAACAGCAAAATATAGATTAGAAAAAGACGCAAGAAGCGAAAATAATGCAGTTAGTGCTGCAATTATCATAGGCGTTAGCATAAGCGCATTAATATGCTTAATTTTAATTATATTTAAAACGAGCATAACAAAACTTTTAACGAGTGAAGTAGCGTATACCGCCCTATTAATTTTATCACCTGCAATTATTGCAACTAGTGTGTTTTCGGCTTTTAGAGGCTCTTTATGGGGTCAAAAGAAACATTTTACGCTTAGTGTTACCGACTTAGTTGAGCAAATCGTTAGAATTGCTTTAGCAGTAATTTTAATCAATTTTGCATTCTTTGGTTTAAGCGGAGTTATTGCTGCAAGTCTAGCACTAACAATAAGCAGTTTTGTTTCAGCAGCCTTAGCCGCAATCTTTTATTTTAAAGGCAAACGGCGTATTGTTAAACCTAAAAAATCTTACTATAATATGTTGCTTAAGAGCTCTATGCCTATAACAGGAGTTAGGGTTGCTTCAAGTCTAATTCAACCCTTAATTGCTATTTTACTGCCTCTTAGGTTAATTGCAAGTGGTTACACGAAAGCTCAGGCACTTAGGGAACTTGGCGAAACGCTAGGCATGGCGTTTCCTCTTTTATTTTTACCAATAACGGTGGTTGGTGCTTTATCCATTGCACTTATTCCTGAACTAACTGCACTAATAGAAAAGAAAGATTACAAAGAATTAGTAAGGCGTATTAACACATCTTTATTGTTTTCGCTTTTTTGTGGCTTTTTGTTCGTGCCTTTGTACATTGGACTAGGCGAACCTATCGGCAAATTTTTATTTGATAATGCTAATAGTGGCTATTATCTAGCTCAATCGGCTTTTATTATGATACCTCTTAGCTTGTCGGCAATAACAGCATCAATTTTAAATGCGTTAAACTTAGAAATTAAAAGTTTTAGAAATTATTTAATAGGCAGTTTTTTACTCGTTCTTTGCCTTTGGTTTTTACCACAATATATTGAAGTTAGAGCGCTAATTTTTGGTATGGCATTATGTATGGCAACGGTTACAATACTTAACTTGCGAATGATAAACTTAAAATTAGGCAAACAAAATAGCTTACTAAAGCCTAGTATTTTAATGTCGCTGTTTATTTTACCGTCTAGCATGCTCGCAACTTATACTTTTAATTTGTTTAATTATTTATTTCCAAGATTTTTAAGCATAATGTTAAGCGGTGGGCTTGGTACATTGATGTTTATTTTGTTATGCCTTGCCTTTAATGTTATAAATCTTGACTTATGGTTTTTAAAAATTAAAAAAATGAAATTTTTAAAAACATCTAAACAAGCAAAGGTTGTATAAATTTTAGTTAAATAAAAAATAATAATTATATGTTTATATTTATTATTAGGTCAATCATAACCTACTTCGTTTTATTTATAATTATAAGGCTTATGGGTAAGCGTCAAATTGGCGAGTTACAGCCTTTTGAACTCGTAATAACGCTAATGCTAGCCGAACTTGCAGTTTTGCCAATGCAAGAAACTGGTATGTCACTAATTAACGGCATAGTTCCACTAATTACACTAGTCAGTTTGCATTTTTTTATTTCGTTTCTTGCGCGCAAAAGTTTGCTTGCACGCAAAGTTATTGATGGGAACCCAATAATTATTATTAATCCTGATGGAATACAATTTGAAAAATTAAAAAAATTAAATATTAACATTAACGATTTACAAGAAGGTTTGAGAAATTCGGGATATTTTAATTTTGATGATATTGAATATGCTTTAATAGAGACTAATGGTAAATTAAGTGTATTGCCAAAATCTGACAAACGCCCAATAATACCTCGCGACTTAAAAATAAAACCCGAAGTAGTCGGAGTAGATGTTTGCTTAATAATTGATGGCAAAATTTTAGAAAAAAATCTTAAACAATTAAACATAAATCAAAGTTTTTTGATAAAATACTTACAAAAAGCAAAAATAAATAGCTTAAAAGAATTATTAACGGTAACAATCAGCAATTCTGGAACACTTTACATTCAACCTAAAAGAGGCAAAAGTATCGTTTATGAAACTCATCATAAAGGCGGTATATTAAAATGAAACAAGGTATTTTAATTGTTTTTTTTGTTATTTTATTAATTACTGCCGGCTTTTTTGAACAAGCATTTATAATAAATTCTTTTTCAGTATTAGAAGAAAAAACGCTTATATTGCAAACTGCTATTTTGGCTGAGCAAACTGACATCAGTACTCCCTTAACCCTTGAAAAATTTAAAGATATTAAATCCTTTTGGATTCCACGTGAAAAAACACTTTGTTTATTTATTAATCATCAGCATATAGAGGAAGTTAATATTCAAATTGCAACAATTGAAATTGCGCTATCTTTTAACGATAAACAAAAAGTTCTAACTAGCCTTGAACTAATTTTAAACTTTATTAATGGCTACTCAGACTTTGCAATAATGAGTTGGGAAAGTATATTTTAATTATTAAAAAACTGCAAAATTAGAATTGCAGTTTTTTAATATTTTATTTTTTAAATTTAACTACTTTTTTGATAAAATATCCTTTAAAAATTGTCCTGTATAACTATTTTTTACTTTTACAACCTCTTCTGGCGTACCTACTGCTACAACTTGTCCTCCTTCATCTCCACCTTCTGGGCCTAAGTCTATTATATAATCAGCTGTTTTAACAACATCAAGGTTGTGTTCAATAACTATAACCGTGTTACCTGCACTAACTAGACGCTCTAAAATTGTAATGAGTTTATCAACATCATACATATGAAGCCCTGTTGTAGGCTCATCTAAAATATAAACGGTTTTGCCCGTACTACGCTTACTGAGTTCTGTTGCAAGTTTAACCCTTTGCGCCTCACCACCTGATAGCGTAGTTGCCGATTGACCAAGTTTAATATAACCTAGTCCAACATCAAAAAGAGTACTAATTTTGCTTTTTATTTTTGGTATATTTTCAAAAAACTCTAAGGCACTCTCTACTGTCATTTCTAACACATCATAAATATTTTTGCCTTTATATTTTACATTTAGTGTTTCTCTTTTATAGCGTTTACCAGCACAAACCTCACATGGAACACGCACATCTGGTAAAAAATACATTTCAATTTTTTTAATACCTTCTCCGCCACAAGCTTCACACCTTCCACCCCTAACATTAAAGCTAAAATGCCCCGCTTTAAAGCCTTTTTCCTTAGCATCTGGAGTTGATGCAAACAACTGCCTAATAGGGTCAAAAACTCCCGTATAAGTTGCCGGATTACTT
>JAQVOQ010000040.1 GCA_028702545.1 Clostridia bacterium | reverse complement strand
TCCGATCTAGCAGTTGATTCAACTAAAAAAATTGCTACTATTAAAGCAGTTAGAGAGATTACTGGTCTTGGCTTATCAGAAGCTAAAGCAGTTGTAGACTCAGCTCCAGCAACAGTTAAAGAAGCAGTTCCAACAGCACAAGCTAAGGAAATGCAAGCAAAACTTGAAGCAGTTGGCGCAACAGTAGAATTAAAATAGTTCCTTTAAAAATGTAAAAAAAGAAGTCTTGCGACTTCTTTTTTTTGTTTGATATGCAAAACAAGTTAACTAAAAAATAAAAACATTAGCAATAAATACTAAAATACAAATAAATTATTAAGCAGATATTACATTAATTTTTACTTTTGCCACTATGCCCTTGTAAAACTTAATGTTTACTGAGTATAACCCTGTTTGCTTAATTGGGTTTGATAATTCAATTTTCTTTTTATCAACCTCAACGCCTAATTTTTTTATTTCCTCGGCAATTTCTTTACTTGTAACGCTGCCAAACACCTTTCCATTTTCGCCAGTTTTTACAGAAACCGTAATTGTTTTATTATGCACTTTGTCGCACTCTATTTGTGCGGCAGCTTTTATTTTTGCTTCATGAAAAGCTTCTGCTGCCTCTTTTTGTTTTACTTCGTTTAAATGCGTATTATCGGCAAAGACGGCTTTGTTTAATTTAATTAGAAAGTTTTTTCCGTAGCCATCGCTAACTTTAACAATCTCGCCTTTTTTTCCTGTTCCTTTAACATCTTCTTTTAAAATTACTAACATATAAAAATCTCCTTGTTACTTTTATTGTATAATTAAAACCATATACTGTCAAATGAATAAAAAACAAATTATAAGTCAACAATAATTTAAAAGCATTTTTGAGGTGATTATATGGATATTAGTTGTAAAAAAATAAACTGTGTATATAATAGGGGCATGCATTGTCATGCAAGTTCAATTATCATTGGTAGCGACCTCGATTGCAAAACTTTTTTAAGAGATGATAAATTGTTATCAAAAGCTAAAACTTCAAATCAATCCATGTTTGAAGTTGCCTCTTTAGAAAAAGATGTTGTAAATGAAGATGTGCACATAGATTGTAAGGCCTCCAAATGTTTATTTAATAGGGAAGGCACTTGTGTGGCAAATGGCATTAGTGTGCTTAGTAGCCGTAAATCGGCCTTTTGCACAACAAACATTAAAAAATAACGCGTTTATTTGACAAATCTCATCGTTAACTGTATATCTTTTGCAACCAGTCATTTGCTTTTTTGCAAACTCCTGTCTGCAAAAAATATACGAGCCTTGACCTTTGCCAAATAAACGTGTTATTTACCATTATGTGAATTTAAAAAAAGACTAATTCAAGTCTTTTTTATTTTTTAAATTTAATCTCGTCTTCTGTTATTAACAACTAGTAAAAAGCGAAGTAAGTTTAATACTGCAATTATTAATGCCGCTACATAAGTTAAGGCTGCCGCATTTAATACTTTTTGCGCAGATTCTACCTCCATTTCGTCAACTAGCCCACTATCTTGCAGTAATTTTTTTGCCCTTCTGCTCGCATCAAACTCAACGGGTAAAGTGACTAGACTAAATAGTACTGCAAAGCCAAAAAATATAACACCTGCCCAAACAAATATGTCCCCAATTCCGCCGCCTGTTGCAGAACCAAAACCTAAGAATATACCTATAAATACAAGTGGCCAAAGCATTGTTGAAACAATATTAGTTAATGGTACTAAAAAAGTTCTAAGTTTTACTGGTAGATAGCCTTGTTTATATTGCAAGGTGTGACCGATTTCGTGTGCTGCAACGCCTAAGCTTGCAACGCTTGATGAAGAATAAACCTCTGCACTCAAAGCTACTGTTTTTGTGCGGTGATTATAGTTATCCGATAAAGTGCCATTAGTTTGCACAACTTGAATATGTCCTAAATCTGCTTCTCTCAACATTTGACGCGCGAACTCTCCGCCTGTAACTCCTCGCATACTCATAATTTTAGAATATTTGCTAAAAGTATTATTTACTTTAATTTGGGCGTATAGTGCTAGTAGAATGCCGGGCAGTAATATAATGCCCATCAAATAATACTCCCAGTAAGCTGAACTAAAAAACATAGATGTTCTCCTTATATACAATTAATTTATTTAAATGAGCGTGATATGCCTCTTAAAAATCTTAACAATGTATAGAATATACTGCCAACATACGTCATCGCTGCTGCCTTTAATACTTTTTTTGCTCCTTTTAATTCATCGGCGTCTAAGATACGCTCTTTCTTTAATAATTGCAAAGCTCTTTTGCTAGCATTTATCTCAAGCGGAATTGTAATAAATTTTAATATAAGAGTTGATATATATAAGCCTATTCCTAAAAAGAAAATTGAATTACCTAAACTTAAATATTCTTGGCTAAATAAAATAAGTCCGCCACCGACAATAAGGGAAGGAAATAGTAAAAAATCAGCAACTCTACTTAATTTTTGAAACAAATAACTAACAGCAAACAAGTTGCTTCCGCTTTTGTGTTGCATAACATGTCCAATCTCGTGAGCTACAACTGCAATTGCAGACACGGTTTTGCTGTCAAAATGTTGCCTGCTTATTATAACAACCTTTTTATTAATAGAATAAGCGTCCGACAAAGGTTTTTCGCTTATTGCTATTTTATGCTGTGGTAAGTTAAGAAGGTTGAATGCACCTATTACAAACTGCCCTGCAGTTATGTTAATGTATGCACGCGTGTTATATTTGTTATATGCGCGAATTAACCTACTATAAGAAGTCGCCGAAATAAACAAACCAATGACCAAAACACCTAAAAATATAAAATAAAGATTTTGCATAAAAAATTCCTTTTGTTAAGTTTATATTTTAACATAAAGAATTATACTTTTTTTTGAGTAATTTAGCAAACAAATTAACTCTCAGAGAAGTTAGTTATTTTGTTTTTTTCCATTTCCACTTTAAATATCTTTGCAAACCTTTTTTTATCTTCATAAATTAGTGCAATTTTATTAGTAGAATTTTTTTCGTAAGTTGCTGGTTTAACGAGAACAAAATCACTAAAATAAGCAGATAAATGTGCGTCTTGCAGGCTATCACTTAGTTCTTCGGTCAAATAACTTCTCGCAAGTGAGAAGTCACTTACTTTTATTGCCTCTAAAAAAGCATAAGGCACAAGTTCAGGTAAGTTTATTGCCTTTGCTTTTTCGTTTAAATAAACTATGTATTCATCTTTAAGTTTAAATTCATTATCTAAAATTTCGCCCTCTTCAACTAAGGCGTGCCCAGCCATATCATTTAACTTAGTAAGCATAACAAAAGTTTTTTCATCCTCTTCAATTTTATTTATAATCGCTTCTTTTATAATGTCATATTTTGAGCGAGAATAGGCGAGCATTAAAACATATATCTTGTTACTTGCAGTATCGGCTTTTATTAAAATGCAGTCTGTGTTTTTAATTTTTTCTATTTCTGCACTTACAATATGTTCTTTTATTTTGTGAGTAAACAAAAGTTCTTTATCTTGAATAGTTATTTGATTGATGCCGTCAAAAAAAATTGTTGCAGTATGTGATAGTCCTTTTATTGTGTAAGAATTTTGCCCTAGTACTTTAGGTAATTCGTAACTATATAAAATGTTTTTATTAAAAAACAATTCATAGTTATTTTGAGGATAATGAGTCACTTCAACGAGCTCATTGCTGACCTCTATTAAGCCGTTAGATACATTTAGTTTAGTTAGATAGGGAAGCAGTTTTTCGCTCTCCTCAGGATAAGTAATAGGCGTTAACTTTAATAATAATGGGTAGTTATCGTTTACCTCTAAACTTATTGGTTGCAAAGAATGTTTTTTAATTAAACCTAAACTTAACTTGTTAACTTCAATAAGAGCATCAAAATTGCTTTTTAAGTGCAAGTAATAATTCATTTAATCTTCCTCTTTGTTTTTTATTTAATATATTTATGTTTAATATACCAAAACATATTACAAATTGTATTTAATTGTGCGTTTAAAAATACTGTGTATATAATAATTTTGTTTGTCAATAATTGGATTTATAAGGAGTAAATATTATGCAAAACAAAAATTATTGTGAATGGAATACAGAAGAAGTAAAAGATCTTTTTGCCTTTGTTGAGACTTTTAAACAAAAAAATTTAGCACTAACTTATGCTTTTAGCGAATATGCAAAACGCACTAATCGCAAGCCAAACAGCGTAAGAAATTATTATTACTTAGAATTGAATGAACTTGAAAATAATACAGCTCGTCAAAAAGAATTAAATATAGACTTAAAAAAGCATGTTAAGCAAAAATTTAAGGAGTTTACTAAAGAGGAAGAATATAAATTGGTTTACTATATTTTGCAAAAGAGTAGAGAGGGCAAAAGTGTTAGAAATAGTTGTTTAGAATTATCCGGTAATAATGTAACCGAGATGATACGCTATCAAAATAAGTTTAGAAGTTTGTTAAAAGGCAATTCAAGCCTGATTACAGATATAAATAAAAAGTTAGATGTCACGATGGGAGCCAAGGTAAATAAAGAGCATACTAATGTTTTAAACTTTCCTCAAAAAATAAAGCAAAATGTAAAAAATAAACTTACAGATGACGAATTAAAGGGGTTGTTTATGGGGCTTGTAAAACTTGTTAAAAAAAGTGCTACGATGGATGTTAACAACACGCTAAAAGAAGAATGCAGTTACGCTAATGAAAATCTTAGAAAAACTATTATTGCGATGAGACAAAAACAGCAAGAAATTATTAAGCTTAGCGATGTTAATAAAGAGCTTAGCAAAAAGGTTAAACAACTAGAAAATAAGATAATTGCACTCAGAATAAAAAGCATAAAAAATTTGAATAATAACTTTGACACAAAAAACGAGAATTAACCTCTCGTTTTTTGTTTGTTTAATTTTGCAAAGTGATAAAAAAATGTTATTATTAAGAGTAGGAGAAATTATTTAATGCAATACAATCTTTTAATATCTAATACATATCAAGATGCATTTGAACGCGTTTTAAATAAATTAAAGACTGTTTCGTTAAATAGTAGCGAGGCTAGTCATTTTTTGATTGTGCCAGACAGATTTTCTTTAAGTGCAGAAAAGAGCATATTTGAAGTACTTAATATAGACAGCACCTTTAACATTGATGTTATAACTTTTTCTAAATTTGCGAGTAAAGTGTTAAATAAACAAATGGCTTTTGAAAAAGTTTTAACCAAGCAAAGTGCAGTTATGCTAACTACAAAAATCATATTAAATAATCAAAACGAACTTAAAGCTTTTAAAAAAGCTATTAAGCTAACTGGTTTTGCCGAGAACATATACGAAACAATTACTCAACTTAAAAGTTGTAATATAACACCAGACGAATTTTTAAATAGTTACGAAGGCGAAAATATTTCTTTAAAACTTAAAATGCATGACATTACATTAATTTATAAACAATACGAAGATTTTTTGCAAAATAACTATATAGATTCAAACAATAAATTAAATTTGCTAGTAGAAAATTTACAAAATGCAAGCTTTGTTAAAGACAGTAACTTTTATTTTGCGCTTTTTGATAATTTTACTCCTCAACAATACTTAGTTATTGAAAAACTAGTGAGTATTGCGAAAAGTGTTACGATTGGTTTTACTTCTAATACAAAACAAAATAATGCAAATGTTTATCCAAGCAATATGTACGAAAATTTGACGACCATTGCAAAAATTTACGGAATGAATTTGGCTGATATTATAACAAATTCTACCGAGCAGTTGAGTTATGCGTTTAATTACATAGCTAATAATTTTTACGCCTATAAAAAAGAAAGTCAAGAGTTAAAAACAGATGCAATTCAATTATTTGAGGGTAAGTCAGTAGCGGAAGAAACCGAGTTTGTTGCGAGCAAAATTAAGGAACACATTATATTACATAATTATAGATATAAAAACATAAATATTGCAGTTGCTAATATGGAAGGCTATAAAGATGTGATAGAAGGGACTTTTAAAAAGTACGACATACCATATTTTTTAGATGTTAGTAAAAACTTGACCGAGCACCTATTTATTAGGTTTATTTTGGACGCTTTAAACGCAGTTAAAAATAATTTTTTAACCAGCGAGGTACTTAGTTTAAGTAAAAATTATTTTACAAATTTAACTTTTGAAGAGCAAAATATTTTTGAAGATTTTGTTTTAAAATATGGTGTTGATAATACAAAATTTTTGCACCCATTTGATGCAAAGTTAAACTTAGAAAGTCAAGCACAATATGAAATTATAAGGCAAAAATTAATGCTAAATTTAATTAATTTTAAAGAGGCACTTTTAAGTTGCAATTTTGTACAAGAATTTGTTAAAACAACAAAAGAATTTTTAAATATAGTTAAAGCAGAAGAAAAACTTCAAAATTTAGAAAAAGAATATGAGGCAAAAAATAATATTACTGAGCAAAAATTTACATCACAAGTTTATGACAAGATAAACAAACTATTTGGCGAGTTAGAAGATATTTTAGGCGAGGAACAACTAAATTTTTCGGAGTTTTATAACTTGTTAGAGCAGGGATTAAACTCTGTTACTTTATCCATTGTTCCAATTAGCGTAGATAGCGTTTTTGTTGGCGACATAAGTAATAACAATTTTGCAAAAAGCAAGTTACTATTTATTATGGGAGTAGCTGAGGGGCAAGCGCCTCAAAATAAATTAGATGTGGGTATTATTCTGGATTCTGAGTTAAATGTAATAAACACAAAAACAAAACTAGAACCTAGCATAAAAGAACTTAACGCAAAAGCTAAATTCAACTTTTTTCAACTACTTTTAACCGCAACAAACAAACTCATTATGAGTTATTCAATGACGGACAAAGAAGGCAATGAACAAAGGCCAGCATTAGTTATGGCTGAGGCGCAAAAATTGTTTTTTATTATTGTTAATAACAAAAAAGTACCACTTCCAATTTATGCGCTAGACGATTATTTGTTAGCACCGGGAAAAGATGAAAACAAGGCACTTATTTATAGTTTTTATTATGCAAATAACAAAAGTGCAATAGCAAAACTAATAAGGCAATTAAAAGTGGCAAAAGAAAGTGGACAATTTGAAAATTATGAAGCGACAAATGCCGTTTATAATTTGCTTGAAGAAGTTTATGGCAAACAATATTTAAATAATTTAATCAATGGTTTTGAGTTTGATAATAATATTGATAATCTGTCAAATGCGCAGGCATTGTTTTTTAGCAATAATCGCACAAAAATTAGTCAATTAGAGAGTTATTTTACTTGCCCATTTAAGCATTTTATTGAATATGGCTTAAAGTTAAAGGAAAAAGAGCGAGCAGAGTTAAGAGCCTTAGATATTGGAACAATTTTGCACTCAGTGGCAGAATTATTTGGAGCAATGCTAAAAGAGGGCAAAACTTTTGAGAGTAATCAGTTAAAAATAGTTGCGCAAAATATTATTAATGATATTTTAAGCCAGTCTAAATATGCATTTTTAAGTAGTAGTAGCGAGAACAAAAATTTAATACAAAGCTTAAAAGAAGAAGCGATAAGGCTTGTTGAGGCTATGCATTATCAAAATGAAAACAGCAATTTTAAAATCAATAAAACTGAATATAGCTTTGGCATAAACGAAAATAAAGAAGTTTTAAATTTAGAAGTTAGTGGCAAAAAAATTGATTTTGCGGGCGTTGTGGATAGGATTGATTATTACGAGAATTATTTTAGAATAATTGACTACAAGACAGGCAAAAGCGACTTTAATTTTAAAGACCTATATATTGGCAAAAAAATTCAATTGTTTATTTATGCAAGCGTGATTAGAATAATAACGGGTAAAAAGTTGGCGGGAGTTTTTTATTTTCCTATAAAAAATGATTTTGAAAGTTTGGACGCCAAACAAAAAAGCAACACGCCATATAAATTAGAAGGCGTATATTTGAATGATTTAGCAGTAGTTAAGGCTATGGATAAAACGCTTAGTCCAGCTTATTTACAGAGCAAAATATTAAACGCAGCTTTAAAGATTACGGCGGAAAGTGAACAATTGAAACCAAACAACAAAATGCTGTTTGAAGAAGACTTTTTACTTGTGGAAGATTACGCCTTAAAACTTGCAACAAAAGCCATTGAAGAAATTTTAGATGGCAATATTTTGCCTTCGCCGTACTCTGAAAATGAACAAATGGGTGCATGTGAATATTGCGCATTTAAAGCTATTTGCAAGTTCAGTGGAGCTTTTTTAAACTCAAGCCGAAAAGCAAATAGAGCTATTACAAAAGATTGTTTTAAGGAGGCTTTAACAAATGAGTAATTTAACGCCTGAGCAAAAACAAGTAGTTAATACTATGGGAAAAAACTTATTAGTATCTGCCTCAGCCGGTAGCGGAAAAACTTTTGCGATGATTGAGCGAATTTTTAATCTTATTAAAGAGCATAAAGCAAGCGTTAAAGATATGTTAATTGTAACTTTTACAAATGCCGCAGCTAGTGAGATGAAGCAAAAGATATATGAAAAGTTGGCGGAAAACGCACAAGATAGCGAGCATATAAAAGAAGAGTTAAACAATATTTTAACTGCCGATATTTCAACACTTCATACTTTTTGTTCAAAAATTATTAAGCAACATTTTTATGAAGTCGGCGTTGACCCAGCTTTTAGAGTGCTAGAAGATCGAGAGAGTTTAGTATTAATAAACGACAGTTTAAATGCCGTTTTAAATAGTTATATAAAAGCATCGGACACTCAGTTTGATGAGCTTTTTGAAATTTACAATAAAAAGAGAAGAGACGCCGAATTTAAAAAGTCTATTATTAGCCTTTACTTGTTTTTAAAAACAAAATATGATTATAAAAGTTTTATATCAAGCATTGTAAATAAAACTTATAACGATGACTTAAATGACAATTTAGCAACCCATTATTTAAACGAAAATTTAGCTGAGTTAACTGAACACTTCAATGCATTATTTAAAAAGTTTGCGTTTGAAGCGGAGCAATTAAATAGCAAAAAATTGTTAGAAG
>JAQVOQ010000039.1 GCA_028702545.1 Clostridia bacterium | reverse complement strand
AATATGGGAATGTACTAAATAACAAATTGTTAATGCTAAATTGTTATAAAAAAGTGTTAATGCTAAATTGTTATAAAAAAGTGTTAATGCTAAATTGTTATAAAAAAGTGTCATTCTGAGCCTACAATATTACTAGACTAACGAAGAATCTAGACTCTTCGTTAGTATGCTAATAGGCTAACTCTCAGGGTGACAAACACCATTTGAGGTAACATTTAAAAAATATCCTAATATTAATTATTTTATATTAAAAAGCTCTATCGTTTGATAGAGTTTTTTTATTTAATTTTATTGAATTGATTATTTAATTTAATAGAGTTTTTTTGTTTAATTTGATTGAATTAATTGTTTAATTTAATTGAATTGATATGTGTTTTTCTAGGTTAAAATACTTCCAAGGAATCTCTTCTACTGGTGGAAAACATACAAAACTTAACATCTGTTTTGTTGTTGGATGTTCAAATTTTAATTTATATGCCCAAAGTGCCATATGAGCACCTTTAACTAATTCGCCACCATATTTAGCGTCGCCAAAAATAGGATGTTTAATATAAGCTAATTGAACTCTTATTTGATGGCTTCTACCCGTTTGCAAATTAACTTCTAACAAGCTAAACCTCTCGTTATGCTCTAACACATTATAATAAAGTTCGGCGCGCTTTGCACCCTCTTCACTTTGTGGTGCAATTTTAACCAAGTTGTTTTCGGTATCTTTTTTAAGATAATTAACAAGCCCTGTGCGCTTATCTTTTGGCGTACCTAAAACGCAAGTTAAATAATGTTTTTCTACATTATTTTCCCTAATCGCCTTGCTTAATCTACTAGCTGCCTTAGAAGTTTTTGCAAAAATAAGTAAGCCTCCCGTAGGTCTGTCAAGCCTATGCACAAGCCCCAAATAAACATTGCCTTCTTTGTTATATTTTTCTTTTAAATAGTCTTTTAGCATAGATAATAAATCTTTATCTTTACTTCTATCTTCTTGCGTTGGCACATTTTGTGGTTTTACCACTACTAACAGGTGGTTGTCCTCATATACTATGTTTAACATTTTCATTTCCTTTAATTTATTTTAGCCATTTTAATATTTATTTTATAATCATCAATTTCAAGGTCTTTATCAATATCTGCACTAAATTTAACTGAATTAAAGTTTTTTATCAACACTTCTTCTTGAATATAAACCTTAAATTTTTCAATGATATCAATAATAAGTTTGTCGGTTGTTTCAAAATTTGCATTAATTCTGTCTTCAATATTAAAATCAGCCTCTTTTCTTAAAATCTGTGCCTGCCTTATAATTTCTCTTAAATAACCTTCTTGCTTTAACTCCTCTGTTATAACAGTATCTAGCACAACAGTCAAGCCGTTTTCAACTGCAATTACATACTCATCTTTTGCTTTTAGTTTACGCTCAAATAATTCAGCACCAATGGGTTCAAAACCTGCCAATGTTACTTTGCCCGAGTCAAAGCCTTCAACATATTCTTTCATCTGTTTTTCGCTAGCGCTTTCTAATGCTGCTTTTGCTTTTTGAACATCACCCTTTAACACTCTTCCTGCAACGCCAAAGTTAATTATTAAATATGGAGTATTAAAACGAGTTTCATCATCAACTGTTTCAACTTCTTTTACATTCAATTCATCTTTAATAATATCTGCTAGCAGTTCAACTGCTAACTTTTCTTCGCCTTGAACTATTGCAAATAATTTGCTCAATGGTTGTTTTACTTTTAATTGATTCTCCGCTCTTAATCTTTGACCAATGTTAATAATATCACTAGCTGTTTTAACTTGAGAAATAATATCACTTTTTTCTTTCGCTAAAACTTCCACTGGAAACTCGCTTAAAAAAATACTTTCTGGTGCATTTTTTTCTAGTTGTCTAACCAAGTTTTGCCAAATATATTCTGTCATAAACGGAAGTATTGAGCTAATTACTTGAATAGCTGCTTTAAGTGCGTTATAAAGTGACCAATAAGCGTTTAATTTATCAGCCTCATCGCCAGATTTCCAAAATCTACGCCTATTAACCCTAATATAGAAATTTGTTAATTTATCTAAATAACTCTCAAACTCGCCCGTCACATTATAAGCTTCGTTTGAAGCATAAAACTCATCACAATTTTTAATAAATTCGTTAGTTATGTTAACTAGCCATTTATCAGTTATATTTAAATTTTTATAATCTGGAGTATAACCCTCTAATTTAGGCTCATCAATAACTGCATAAGTGTTAAAGAATGTATAAGCATTCCAAAGTCCTAACAATTTTCTTCTAGTTTCAGCGCCTAAATTAAAGCCAAATCTAACATCGCTGTTTAGGTTTGCACTAGCATAAAGATATCGTGCTGTATCCATTCCCATTTTTTCAGCAACTTCATTTACCCTAATCATATAACCTGATTTACTGAACTTTCCACCATCTTCTTTTATTACTGCTGCATGGGCCACAATTTTATTATAAGGTGACTTGCCTACTAGCGTAACACTCATAAATAGTAGCGAATAAAACCATAGTCTTATTTGCTCACGCATCTCAATTACATTCTCTGCAGGAAAATTTTCATTCCAAAATTCTCTATCAGTAAAATATTTTTTAGTAGAAAAAGGCGTAATACCAGCGTCTAGCCAAGTGTCACCAACATCGGTTATTCGACTTACTTTTTTGCCACACTTAGGGCAGTTAATTTGCACCTTGTCAATATGTGGGCGATGCAAATGTGGTATTGCATTAACTTCGGCACTGCTACTTAAACTTGCCAACTCTTCTTTACTTCCAACAACGGTTGTATGCCCACATTCACAAGGATAAATAGGAAGTGGAACGCCGTAAAAACGAGAGCGTGAAATGTGCCAATCTCCCATATTTTCTAACCAATCTAGCATACGCTTTTTTAAAAAGTCTGGTTGAAACTCAATAGTATTTACAACTTCAATTAACTTTGGTCTAATTTCATCAACTTTAATACACCAAGAATCAATTAATCTAAATACAATCTCTTCCTTACAACGCCAACAAATTGGATAACTGTGTTTAAATTTGTGTATATAATATAATTTATTTTGTGCTTTTAGTTCGTCAAAAATAACTTGCGCTGATTCCTTAGTTTTTAAGCCAGCTAAAAAGCCAAAGTTAGATAAAAACTCTCCACTTTCATCAATCGGGCAAATTTCAACTAACCCTAATTCTTTTCCAAGTTCATAGTCCTCTTGACCGCAACCCGGAGCAATATGCACAGCGCCTGTACCCTCTTCGGCATTAACCTCATTCCACGCCACAATGTTGTGAACAAATTTTTGAACTTCAAGTTGAGGAAAAACTGCTTCATATTCTAGCCCTACAAGTTCGCTTCCCTTAAACTCTTTTAATATCTCTAACTTATCATCTCTTAATATTTTTACAGCTTCTTTACCCACAATTACAGGCTGAGAGTCGCTTTTTACTTTAACTAACAAATAATCATTTTCTGGATTAACTGCAACGGCAACATTGCTTGATAGTGTCCACGGCGTTGTAGTCCAAACCAAAATTTTAGCATTTAACGCTTTTACTGGCAGTTTAAAAAACACTGCTGTATGTTCTATATCTTTGTAAGAGCCTGTCATCTCGTGGTCAGACAAACTTGTTCCGCATCTAGGGCACCACATCATAGGTTTATAGCTAAGTTGTAGCCAGCCATTTTCTCTGCATTTTTTTAAAAAGTACCAAATAGAAGTAATATTTTCATCACTATTTGTGTAATAAGAATTTTCCCAATCCATCCATTGACCAAGTCTAATACTTTGCTCTGTTTGAATCTTTGAATATTTATCAACTCTCGCTAAACAAGCCTCAACAAAATTATTCAAGCCATAATCAATTAACTCTTTTTTATTTTGTATACCAAGCTCTTTTTCAACAGCCACCTCAACTGGCGTGCCGTGAGCATCAAAACCATTTTGAAAATGTGCTGAATAGCCTTTCATAGACTTATATTTTAAATAAAGGTCCTTTAATGTTCTGCCCCAAACGTGATGAATACCCATTTCGTTATTTGCAGTAATCGGCCCATCTAAAAACTTATAGCGAGGTTTACCCTCATTTTTTGCTATTAACTTTTTAAAACTATCTCCTTCTTTCCAAAATTGTAAAATATTTTTTTCCATTTCCACAAAATTTGGCATTCCTACTTCTTTCTTCATTCTATCATTTTCTCCTATTTTTAAAATCTAAGTAAGGATTAAAAATAAAAATCCCCCCGTTACAAGACCAAACGAGAGGTTTATTACCACTTATAACAAAATACTAACATATTCGCCTCTTATAACGTGGAGGATGCCGTAACTCCTTACTAAAATTTCACGAGTTAAGCTAAAAGGTGATACTTATAAAACAATAGTTATTGAGCTCACACCGTCCTCAACTCGCTTAAACCGTAAATTTTAATAGTTTGTCCTCTATAATTGCCTTATTAAACTAATTAAAAGTCTATAACAAATTGACTATTAAGTCAAGGCCTTTAAATTAAAAAGTTATCTAAAATCTTATTTATATCAATTATATCCGTATTAGTAATAATGCCTAGTGGTTGTTCTAGATAGTTTCCCGTTTTTGTAATAACAATTATTAATAGTTTGCGGTTATTATAAAACATATCAAGTGCTTTATCAATAGTTAAATCAGCACCCGATAGCGCATAATAAACATTTAGTCCTTCGCCTGTTTCCATTTCACTTATTAGCGTATGTTGAATGTAGTCTTCAATATCATTTTTTTTGTAAATCTCATAGCCAATTTTATCTAATATTCGCTGACCATTAGCAACGCCAACTAACACTTCGTTTTTGTAAATCGGTAAATTACTGTAACCTGATTTTGCGATTATTTCAATAGTTTTTTTAATACTTATATTATCATCTACGCACAAAATATCTTTTCTTGCAACGGTGTCTAAAATTTTTGGTGGAGTTGATACAAGTGTTGATATTTGTTCCATTTTTTCAACTACTTTTAAATGCGGTTCTGCAATTATCATCTCATCATTATTTTGATGAACTATCGCATTTCTTAATCTGCCATAATCTATTAATAAATCCTCATATTTTCTAACAATAGCGTTAAGTAACACGCTTCTTCTAACAACATCACTAAAGCTCATACTGCGTTTAAAATTATATTGTGCCCTCAAACTTTGGTCGGTTTTATTGTAGGCATCAATAAACCTCTGAGCATTGCTATTTTTCATATTTGCACCTCTTCATCTAGTTTAATAATAAATTATAACACAACTCAGCTTTTTAATTCAAATAAAAGAGTGCTAAACACAACAAAACACTTGAAAAAATTGTGTAGTTATATTATACTCTTTTTAGCTGTGCTAGACGGGGAGCTAGTGGTGCCCTATAACCCGCAACCCACTCTAGCGGGGTCGAATGCCTTTGAAGGTGCAAGTTGTGTTGCAGAGTATAAATAAGTGGTGTTGATATTAAAGTCTTATACAACGACTAACTATGAACCATGTCAGAGCTTGACGGCAGCAGCATTAAGTAGAACTAGTTCGTGTGCTGTAAGGAAACTTTAAAGTAGCTAACTGTTTATGCGTTCACAATGTAATTTTACATCGACAAAGGATGCACAGCTAAACAAAAAAGCAAGTATTAAACTTGCTTTTTTGTTATTTGTTTTTAAAATAATAATTTTACTTATTACTCATAATCCTCATCGGGATTTTTTGCCCTTCTCTGTTTTTTAAGCATTGCAATTGTGTAAGCATCTTGACTATCTAAAAAACGAGTTAAAATATCTTTTTCGTTATAAACATCGTCAACCATAAACTCTAAAACTGGCAAATTAACTGTTCTTAATGTTTTTGTAATAACCTCGTGTTGCTTACTAATAGAAGTTAAACTTACGCCTGGATCAATTAGATCTACAACTGCTGATGGAACCATACCTTCTTTTTTAAAAATTACAAAGTCTAGGTATTTACCTCCAATTGCATTATAGGTAACTAGATCGCCCGCAGGCTTAACAATAGTATCAACTCCAATATTAGGAAAAGCTATAAATTCTACTGGCAACGCTCTTTGCAAGGCATTATAAAATCTAAAACTTTCACCAGCAATAAAAGGTTTATGCAAATTAACTCTTACTTGCCCTTCAAACCTTGCACCCTTTGTATGACTTTGTGAATAATCAAGTTTTTTCTTTAAAACACTTCCCATTATAACGCCAATTGCAACAATCAAACAAAAAATTGCAATAGCTAAAAATATATCACTTTCTCCCGCTAATAAAAATGCTCTCATAATTTTCTCCAATTTCATTATTTTATTTTAAATTATATCACAGCCTTATTCATTTGTAAATATTATAAATTTAAATATTTTCAATTTGCCAATCAATAGGCTGTTTGTCCATTAACTTTAAAAGCTCGTTTGTTTTACTAAAATGCTTACAGCCTAAAAATCCACCATAAGCTGATAATGGGCTAGGATGAACTGTGGTTAAAACGAAGTGCTTTGACTTATCAATAAATTTTTCAAAATATTTAGCATTAGCTCCCCACAATAAAAATATAACGGGTTCAACTCGTACATTTAATTTTTGAACAATTTTTAAAGTAAAGTTTTCCCAACCTAAATTTTTGTGGCTATTAGGCATATTAGCTTCAACTGTTAAAACACTGTTTAAAAGTAACACGCCTTGCCTTGCCCATTTTATAAGATTTCCATTATTAGGCACATAACAATTCAAGTCACTATTTAATTCTTTATAAATATTTTTAAGGCTTGGTGGAATTTTAACACCGTCTTGAACGGAAAAACTTAGACCGTGTGCTTGCCCTTTTTGATGGTAAGGATCTTGTCCAATTATAACAACTTTTACGCTTGCAAAACTAGTCAAATTTAAAGCGTTAAAAATGTTGTTTTTATCAGGATAAATGCTTTTAGATTTTCTTTCATTTTGTAAAAAATTTGTTAGGTTAACAAAGTATGGCTTGTCAAATTCTTCACTTAAAATAGTTTTCCACTCATCAATTAAATCAAACATAAAAACATCTCCTTTATTATTTATTTAAAGTATAACAAAATTTAATTTATAAGTAAATAACAATAATAAAAAATGCAATTAAATACAAAAACTTAATTGAATTTTTTAAATATAAATATTAATAAATTTAATAAAAACTCAATAAAAATGCTAAAATTATGCGTTTTTTACTGCATTTTCAAGTATTTTTGCAATTTTTTTTACATTTTTTTCACATTTACCTTCAACCATAATGCGAATTACATTTTCAGTACCACTTGCACGAACTACAAATCTACCATTATTTTCTAACTCTTTTTCACTTTTTTTAATTGCTAAATTTAATTTTTTACTATTTATAATTTGCTCTTTTTTATTCTCATCAACAATAATATTTATTAATATTTGAGGAAATTTTTTAACCTCTCCTAAAAGTTCGCTAAGTGGTTTTTTATATTCTTTTAAAAGTTTTAAAATGTTTATTGCCGATAAAATTCCATCAGCTGTAATGACATAATTTTTAAAAATAAAGTGACCGCTTGACTCGCCTCCAAGCATCAAATTATGTTCTAAAATATAGTCTGTAACATACTTGTCTCCCACTTTGGTTCTATATAGTTTTATGCCATTTTCTTTAAGCATAATTTCAAGTCCAAAGTTGCTCATAACTGTTCCCACCACTATATTGCTCTCTAACATATTTTTGATTTTTAAATCCTTTGCTAATAAAAATATTATGTCATCTGCGGCAACAACTTTACCTTTTTCATCTATAACCATAAGTCTATCAGCATCGCCGTCAAGCGCAAAGCCAATATCATAATTGCCACTTTTCATTTTTTTTGATAACGAATCTAAGCTAGTCGCACCACAATTTTTGTTAATTAATAATCCATTTTTTTTGTTATTAATTACCTCTAATTGCACACCTAACTTCTTAAAAACGCTAGGTGCAATAGCTCGCCCTGCTCCATTTGCACAATCTAAGCATACTTTTAAACCATTAAAAAAGCCATTTAAACGCTCTACAAGATAATCTTGATAGCACTTAATGGCTCTTATGTCACGGGTTATTTGTCCAATTTTCTTATTTTCTACTAGTTCTTTATCATTTTCATAAACAAGTTGTTCAATTTGCAACTCTTGACTTCTTGTAATTTTATAACCATTTCCGTTAAAAATTTTAATTCCATTATAGCTTGCCTCATTGTGTGAAGCAGTAATCATAACTCCTGCATTGGCTTTTAATTTTTTAGCTAAATAACTTACTCCTCCGCTAGGAATTACTCCTAAAAGTACAACATCAGCGCCTTGTGCCATTATTCCACTAATTAAAGCACTCTCTATCATATCCGATGAAACTCTTGTATCTTTACCTATAATGACTTTAACTTTTGTAAGTTCACTGCTATAAATTAATGCAAGTGCTTTTCCTATTTTGTAAGCTGTCTCGGGCATTAGCGTTTTATTTGCAATACCCCTCACTCCGTCAGTTCCAAAAAGTTTATTTTGCAATCGTTACTTAATTACCCCCCAAAAAAAATTATTTTCTTGCTATATAATGGCTAGCGTGAGTTGCGGCAATAGCTCCATCAGCAGCAGCTGTAATAATTTGACGCACTTCTTTTACTATAATGTCGCCGGCAGCATAAACACCTTCAATATTAGTTTTTAAATGTTCATCAGTTTTAATATAGCCCAATTCATCAAGTTCCACAATGTCTTTTACAATAGCAGTGCTTGGTTTTCTACCAATCGCTACGAATAATCCATCAAGTTGTAACTGCTTTTTATCGTTAGTTAAAATATTAGTAACCTCAACTCCACTTAGCAATATATCTCCAAATAATTTTGTAACAGCGCTATTAGTTAAAATTTCAATCTTATTATTTTCTTGTTTGCTCAATTTTAATATAGCTTCAAACAAGATTTTATCTGCTCTAAAATGTTCGCTTCTATTTATTACATAAATTTTTTTTGCAACTTTACTCAAATAAATGATGTCTTCCATGGCAGTATTGCCACCGCCAACCACTGCAACGGTC
>JAQVOQ010000038.1:7758-9197 GCA_028702545.1 Clostridia bacterium | reverse complement strand
TTTTTTATTTCCTATTCAGTTTTAATGCTTCGTTTGCTACCCTTTTTTGGACAGCGTGTTATTCTAGCACATCAACTTTTTAATGTCAATACCTTTTTAGGGCTTTTCTTTAAAAAAATTATTTTCAATTTGCACTGTTTTAAAATTTAGATTTACTGGTTACTTCCGCTCCTCATACCTGTATACTCTAAAAGTACACCCCCTCTACTATCTTTTTTAATTAGAACACGCTAGGTAGTTTAAACACAAAGGTTTTTAAATGCTTTAACCCGTTTCAAGTTCCGCCGCGTATCGAAGTATACGCTAGGGTTTTGAAACGGGTTAAAGCATTAAAAAAATTGCGTTTAAACGGTGCCACTTTCCGCCTATCCGTTAGGTAGGCGAAATAAATATGCATATCCGCTACTTATTGGCTCGTGGTTTCCCTTTTAAAAAATAAAGTTGAACTATTTAACAGCCTCTTTTAGACTCTTGCCAACTTTTGCTGCTGCTACTGTGCAAGCGGCAATTTTAATTGGTTTTTTGGTTGCAGGATTAATACCCTTTCTTGCGGCACGGTGTTTTGTTTCAAATGTAACAAATCCAACTAATTGAACTCTCTCGCCTTTAACGAGTTGTTCGGTTACAACCTCTTCAAAAGCTTTTAGCATTTTTTCAGCAGCTACTTTTGTAACTTCTGCTTTTGCTGCGATTGCAGCTGATAATTCACTTTTATTCATTTTTTTCACCCTTTTGTTTATTATTTGATGTGCTTTAATACACACCATGTATTTGCATTGTATCATAAAAAAACCGCTAAGACAACAAAATTAAACCACTTTTTTGATTTTGAAACAATTTTTTAGTTTAAAATATATTCTGGTATTTATTTCTGTGGTGTTTTAAGCATTGTTATATCATAAAATACGAAAACAAAAAACATCTTCTATTATTAATACATGAATAAACTACCACTTTTTTGTATTGTATTTTATTCACTTAATTAACAGTTGGCTTATACACTTAATAAGAACGCTTGTTAAGCAAAAATTATATGTGTAAAATAGATATTCCACCATTGAATCGGATACACTTTAAAGATTAAATTTGTATTATTTCTACTTGTTTATGCACAAATTTTGAATTCATAAACATTTAAAACACAAACTATCCACAACTAGCAAAATTGTTTTTTGTAACTCGCCATAGGCTCTGTGCCTATTAATAATGATTTTTATATTATAAAAGTATTATATACACAAAAGTTATCCACTTATCCACAATCAAATATTTATAGATTTGTTTGAATAATTATTTAATTTGTATAAACAAGCATATTTTTGTATAAATAACGATTTATACACAAAAGTTATCCACTTATCCACAATTTCATCGCTAAACATTTATTAAAGCTTGCATATTATGCATTTACTATAATGGGTTTTGTTTGTTTGCTTGTG
>JAQVOQ010000038.1:0-7748 GCA_028702545.1 Clostridia bacterium | reverse complement strand
ATAACAGGCTTCGGTTTAGTTCCTTCAATTAATAAGCCTGTTATTGGGTCATATTTAATATGGCGAAGTAATTTTTCGGCTACAAGCACATCATTTAGATAATATTGTATGTATGTTTTTACTTCATAACCATCATGGGCAGTTCTAACTCTATAATAGTCGCCTATATATTCAACATGCTCTTTATATTCACCTGTCGTATCCTTTTCAATAATATCGCCAGCATTTGGTATTACTTTAATAATTTCCTTGCGCGGTTTAAGTATTATATTTTCCATTGATTTACCATAAATTTCTATATAGGCCCTGCCGTTTTGTGAATAAGCACGTATAAAAACAGGCATCATCGTTGTATTTTTAAATTTTAAATCTGAACTGCTTCCCGATACCATTGCATCAAATCCTAGTTCCACATAACTGACCGGAATACTGTGTTTGTGTACTTCTTCCACTTTCAAATCCGCCCTAATAAGTGCATTATAAAGTGTTGTGGATACTTGACACACACCACCACCAAGTCCAGGTATAAACAAGCCATTTTTAATTATGTTTGCTTCTTGGTATCCCTTTTCTTTTAATCTTCTTCCTGTAATAGCGTTAAAAGAACCTATTTCACCGGCATTAAGCCTATACCCATTCAAAGCACTTAGCGCTAATTTTATATTATGTTTCCTCTCCTCTACGGAACTTAAAAACGAAGTAGAAAACACACTACGCTTTTCAGTTGCTTTTAATAAGTAATCCGCTGTTATTTCAGGTTTAATGCTAATCGTTTTTATATTAATAACAGGATTTGGTTCTTTATTAAATTCACTATCTATATCCGAATACAATGTTTCAAAGTCAACTTTTTGACCATTAATTTCTTTTTTTAAACTAAACATATTAGGATAATTTTGTGGATTAAAATTTATAACCCCATTTTTAGGTTCTGTTCGTACTAAATTACCGATATTTTGCAAAACACTGTCAAATTTATAAAACACAAAATTATATGCTTGAAAAATTGTAAATCCCTGATGTTTTATTTTGCTTATATAATACAATTTTTCTTCATATTTGCCTTGCCTACCATATTTTTGCATTGCAGAATTTATTGCGTGGTTGTTGTTGTTTGGAGTAAAGTCTTTCTGCGTTAGTTGCCAAGTTTTATTATTAAATTTAAGTGTAATGGAATAATCTTGCTGATAAATATCAAAATCAGGATACTCTTTAAGTTCTCCATACGGGGCAATATAATTAATGTTAAGTGATTGTTTTTGTGAAAAAACATATGATGACTGACAATATGAACGACTTAAAAAAGCCAATAATAATAGCAATATTATTATGCTTAAATATTTTAACTTACGCTTATTAGTATATATATAAACTATTACAGATTGCATAGTGATAGTATGTGATTTTTTTCTACATAAATGTATTTTTAAATATTTTAAACTTTGTGATAAAATTCATCTTACAAATATTTATTTTGTTTAATATCATTTCCTACTTTATTAAGTAAAAGATTTTGCTTATTTAAATTACCGTTTTTTGCAGTAAAACATAATAAATCATGTAATATTATACCAATTTTATTTGCAGTAACCTTAGGAAAATATCTCATAAGTGTAATTCCACTAATATTCAACTCACTTAAACTAATCGGCATGTTTTTAGAACGCATAATTTGTAGTTGCTTTTCAATTTGAATGTTTTTATATTTCAAACCAAGCAAAATATCAAGCACGGTATAATACTTTTGAATAAACAATCTTAAACTGAGTGCACTTTTCACTGAACCTTTTAATTCATAAAACGCAGATACAGCAAGAGTTGTTTTATTAATAATTCTATTGGAAAATTTTAACCCCTTAGCACCCATAAATACAAAAACATCGTGCTCTTTAAGCCCCATATCAATAATAAGTGCAGTGAGTCTAGATATTTCCTCGCATTGTCTTAAATATTTAAATTTTACCGAATTTGTCTTGTAAACATATTTTGCCGCACCTATTTTTAATAGGCGTTCCATTGCAAGCATGTGATTGCCTATACCGTATTTTTCATCGGCATTAAGCATAAATTCAAATTCCACCCTTATGCGTTCGGCGCTAATATCTTTAAGTTTATCAACTTCTTTACACGCTAAATTAAATGTATGTGCATCTATTCTAAAATTTAACTCTGCACTTTGTCTTATTAGCCTTAACAACCTTAGTCCATCACTTTCAAATACAGAATCGCTTATTACTTTTAATGTACGTTCAAGCGTATGTTTTTGCCCATTATAAAAGTCAATTATTTTTTGTTTTTGTATATCATAGTAAAGTGCATTGCAAGTAAAGTCCCGTCTTTTTGCATCTTCAATAATATCAGTTTTAAAACTTACAGTTATTGGCTTATGATTTCCGCCTTCCGAATACTGTTCGTTTCTAAACGCTGTATATTCACATTCAAAATTTTTTGAAGAGTAAATTTTTAGTGTCCCCATTTTTTTACTTTGTTCTTTGCAGGAAAACTGAGTTCCGCTAAGTAGTTTTATTACTTCCTCTGGCGTACTGTCAGCCGCTGTGTCTATATCGGTCTTATAAATACCAAGAACCGCATTGCGAACATAACCACCTACTATATAAAGAGGTGTACCATTTAACGCAAACAGTGAAGATAATATTTTAAGTTCTTTGGGCACTATGATATTCATAATATTATGTTACACATATTTTTAAGAATACGCAAGCAATTTTTTAAAACTAAAAAACGGCAATTGCCGTTTTTATATTTTTTTAAATATATCCAAGTAAATCTGGATATTTTGAAAATACATTGTACTTGTAGATGTCATTAATATAGCCTTGCTTAATAAAGTAAGTAAGTGAATCTTCCCTAAATTTTTGTACTTCAAGTTCATCATAAGTCTCTTCATCTACAATATCTACAACATTATCCGAGTATATATCGTTACGCATTACCCCACCTATTCTAGATACAAAAATAGTATCATCGGCTTTTTCACTAAATATTGAATAACCCGCATAAAGTGCTTCATTATATGTTATTCCACACAAATCCAAAATGGTTGGAGTAATATTAAATACACAAGAAAACATATCTTCTTGTTTTGTGCCAAGTGCTGTATCATAAATTATGCAGGGAACGCGATAAAGTTCAGTATTATAATAAATTTTATTTCCAATATTTTTTATATCATAAGTTAGTTCATTATAATAAGCATAGTGATCAGCATAAAGCACAATACTTGTATTATCGGACATATTGTTATCTTCTAAATATTGCAATAAGTAAGCAAGCCCAGCATCTAAATCCATTATTGCGGCTTTGTAATATAAATAATATTCTAACATGTCTTCATCTGTTGGATATTCATATTCGGGATAATTTGTATTAAACCATTCAACAAATGCTGTGTATCTTTCGGTATCAGCAAGCATATCATAATATTCATCAAGTCTATAATTATAAGTGTAAGGTCCATGACTGGTTACTGTTGTAATAAAACTGAAAAATTTTTCATCAGTTGGTGCAATTTGATCTATAACATTTTTAAACATATCGGAATCGCGTACAAAATCGTGGAATACTGGCGAAGCGTTAGAAATGTTCATATCGTCCATATCAATAACATCATCAAAACCCATTGCAGGGTGAGTTAAATACCTTCTATAAAAGTCATCTAAATAATCGTGGAAAAAATTAATGCTAGTGTAGTCCGCTTCTTTCAATTTATTTGGAAGCGTAAAAGGAATTATAAGTTCTTCACTTGGATTTTCACTAAAATAATTTTCATAAAAACTTATGCTTAATGGCTGATTGCCTAATATTACATCGGTTTCAGATATGTTAGTTTTGTTTTTGCTGTAATAATTGTTTAATGTATAACCCTCTTGCGACATCATATATAATGTAGGTGTATAATCCGGATCAATTGCAAACCATTCTAGCGATTCTACCATAATTACTATAATATTATTGTCTTCCCACAAACCGGTATTTGAATTTACAGTAGACTGCTCGCCTTCAATTATATAATTGCAAATATCATCATATTCTTGATCACTTAAATCCGATAGGCTAAGCATGTTAAAAATTCCTTTGGCATAAAATGCATATGTGCCAAATTTTTTTAGAGAATCCACTTTAAAAACAAGTGATTCGTAAAGAGCGGCATCATTTTCAAAATACTCTTCATATTCAGAAGTGCTTTCTGACGCCTCTAATTGAAGTGCGTTGTATTGCAAATAGTATGAGCAACCAACTATTGCTTGATTAACTATAAAAATACCCAGCAAAATAAGTGAGAGTCTTGACTTAAATTTATATTTGTATTCCATTTTACACTTGCATGCTTTTTTAGATAATAAAATATACACAACCGCCAAAACAACAAAAATCAAAGTCACTAATCCGTTTAAGTCAGCCGGATCAAATGCTTTAAACGCCTCACCACCCAGCGCAATCATGTCTAGCGATAATAAATCACCATAAATTTCATAAAGTGTGATATTAATATAACTTATTACAATCTGAATCAGTAATATAATTCCTGCGGTTATAGATTGTGCCAAACTACTTGGTATAATAAATATTATAGTTGCCAAACAAAACATTATGGCTAAATCCAAAATAAAATACGTAGGAAATAGTCCCAAATTAAGCATTAAAAAAGTTACTATTTCAACAATAATCGCTAACACTATATAGATTACAGAAAAAAAGACACTTCTAGTTAAAAATTTTTTCATTTTTGGCTCCAATATAAATACAAAAAAGTTAAATAGTTTATATAATAACAAGCAATTGTATCAAATTAAATTTACAAAGTCAATGAAGCTTGAATAATTATTCATTATATGTATAATTTATAGTGAGGTGTATTATGACTAATAAAAAGTTATTTTTGGCTGAACTTATAGGTTTGATTTGGGGAGTATTGGCAAGTTTTTTGTTTCATTTTTTGTACGATTTGACTAATCAAAATATAATAATTTCACTTATAGCCCCTATTAACGAAAGTGTATGGGAACATACAAAACTTTTAGTCTTTCCTTTTCTAATTTATGCCGTAATAGAATGTTTTGTTTTAAAACCAAAACATTGTAATGATTTTTGGAGCACAAAACTAATTGGAGCAACACTGAATATACCTCTACTTGCAATAATTTATTACTCATACAGTGGCGTGCTTGGTGAACATTTTGTAGTTATTGATATTATAATCGCATTAATTTTAGTAACATTTTCTTACTTTATAAGTTACAAATTGCTTAGTCTTAATCACAAATTTAAACATAAAAAAATAATCGTTTATTTGGGCTTAACAATAATTTTTGCATTTTTTGTTTTTACATTCTATCCACCTCATATTGGTTGGTTTGCATCAGTATAATAAAAATATAAAAGCAGATTGACTTTGATATATTTAAGTAATACAATAAATTCTATGAAAGCAATAAAGCCAATTTTATGTAATATTTGCCCAAGAAATTGTTTGATCGACCGCTCAAATTCAAGTGGTTTTTGCGGTGCAGAAAGTTTAAAAATTGCAAAAGTAATGAAACACTTTTGGGAAGAACCAATTATAAGTGGCACAAATGGCAGTGGTGCAATATTTTTTTCACACTGCTCTCTTAAATGCATTTATTGCCAAAATTATAAAATTTCTTCGGAGGGATTTGGCAAAGAAACCACAATAGAAAAATTAGCGAATTTGTTTAAGCAATTAGAGCAAAGCGGTGTACACAATATTAATTTAGTATCGCCCACTCATTATACAAATGAAATTATTGCCGCACTTGATATTTATAAACCTAATATTCCTATTGTATGGAATACCAGTGGCTATGAAAACGCTGATACAATAAAAAAACTAAAAGAGTATGTGGATATCTATTTATGCGACTTTAAATATTTTGATAATAGCCTATCAAATGAATATTCTTCCGCGCCCGACTATATGGATAAATGCACTTCTGCACTCATAGAAATGCGTAAAAATCAGCCAAATGACATAATAAAAAACGGTATTATGCAAAAAGGAATTATTGTAAGACATTTAGTACTACCTACACATTTTAGCGATAGCATAAAAATTTTAGAATGGGTAAAACAAAATATGGGCACTGATACAATAATAAGTTTAATGAATCAATACACGCCATACTATAAAGCACTAACCCACCCAATACTAAAAAACAAACTAAAACCTATTGAATACAAAATAGCCCTTAATAAATTTTTAGAATTAGGGTTTAAAAATGGTTTTTCACAAGAAAAATCAAGTGCCACTTGCGACTTTATCCCCGATTTTGAAAAAAATGATGGCTCTTTTATATATTAAGTTATAACGCACTAGATATTTACGAGAAATGTGAAAAACTGTTTTCAATTTTACATACAAATGGAATTGCGCTTACAAAGTAAAACAATATAATATAAAATTCTAAAAGTAGCGGACTGCTACTTTTTTAAATACCAATAAGTATTGACAGTGTCCTCAAATTTTGTTACAATAACCCGCTGTTAAAATATATGGAAGGGTGTCAGAGTGGCCGAATGTGCACGCCTCGAAAGCGTGTGTGCCCGAAAGAGTACCGTGAGTTCAAATCTCACCCCTTCCGCCAAAAATTAGCATTAGTTGTATGACTGATGCTTTTTCTTTTATAACAAGCAAAGTGGTTTTGTCGTCGGGGTGCGGGGCTTTCGCCCTGCGACGCCCATTATTTGCTAAAAATAGTTTACTAAACTATTTTTTACGCTCTAATCCCCTTCCGCCAAATTTTTTATTCCGCCCACTTCACCAGTGGGCGGATTTTATTACCGCATAAAAACAATCTTTTTGGCTTATTCGCTTAAACCAGAACACCAATGCAACCACAGGTGCTATCGGCAACCTGCTTTAAACGAATTATCTCAAAAATCTTTGTGTTTTTGCTACTTTACTTTTCTTATTTTTATGAACTATCATACTACTTAACTTTTTAGTTGGATATTTTATACTTTATTTTTTAATATAGTATAAAGTGGTTTTGTCCTTTCAGTTTAATATACTATTTAATAACTCATTTCATCTTTTTTTGCTATTTCTCTTTGTTCAATTATATCAAGCCCTCTTAAAAAAATGGATCTATCATTTGTTTCCATATTTGGCATACCATTGTTATTAGTAAATAAATAAAACTTATAAGTCACTGATTTTGCATTTGGTTTTATAACAGCAATCCCATACTCATAGTTAATAAATTCCGTTTTTTCAATGAAATCTTTAACAAAAATACCTAGCCTAATGCTTGTCCTGTCATTTCTTTTAAAACTTACATCGTAGCATAATTCTGAAAATGAATTATCAAATTTCAACATTCCGTTTTCATAAATTTTGTATTTTACTGGTGCTTTCGCAATTTCTGTGCAACATTCTCTTTCGGAATTTTCAAAATAAAAAAACAGACCTTTTCCATTATCGGAAAACTTGAAATGTTTGTTTTCTTTTATTTCTTTAAATTGTTTCATTTTAATTACCTCAAAATATATTTAACTTTCCGGTAATAATTCACTGATTGTTTTTGTGTAATACTTTTCATCTTGCTTGAATACAACTTGTAGGTCAGACATTTCTAATTCTTTAAACATTTCTCTGCAAATTCCGCAAGGAGGAATTATATAAAATTCGTTAGTTCCATTTTTTAGTTTAACAGCCATTAAATATTTAAATTCTCTTTCGCCCGCTTGATATGCATTACTTACTGCTG
>JAQVOQ010000037.1 GCA_028702545.1 Clostridia bacterium | reverse complement strand
CATAGTGATTTACACCAAGCGTAGTAAAATAAGGGTCGTTATAATATGTCGGAAATAAATGAGCAATATATGAATCCGCATTAACAACGCTATTATCTTTGCCTAAATTATTTAAACCAAAAAAGCCTGTAGTAACCGATAACGCACTACTAAAAACTAAAATAAGCCCTATCAGCACATTCTTAAAAATTTTGCATAGGGATTATGTATTTTTACTAAGCCGTATTTATCCATTGTTGCAAGCCCCCTTTTGTAAATATATTTTGTGCATAATACAGCTAAACATACAAGTTGACCATATACACAAAATTAAATAAAAATATTATTTTAAAGTACTTTTAAAAAATTATTTAGTAATAAATTTAATTACTTATATATATATTAACATTTTGAGTTTGTTTTGTAAAATAAAAAACAACCATTTTGAAAAGGTTTTTTGCTTTTTAATTAAACCTAAAAATGCAAATTTAATAATATTTTTTTATGTTAAAGAAACAAAAAAACAGCCCTTTAAAAAGCTGTTTTTTAAAATTATTGTATATTGTTAAAATTTTAACAAAAACTATTATTTGTATATTAAACATTGACATTAACCAGCTCCTATGTTATATTTGATTTGAAAAGAAAAATGCAACAACTAATTCACCTCTAAAACAATAAGAAGTTCGGTTAAGTTTTCATTTTCTTATATTTTAAAAAAGGAGGAATTAGTTTTGGAAGATAAAGTAATAACATGTGTTGATTGTGGAGCAGAATTTGTTTTCACAGTAAATGAACAAGAATTCTACAAAGAAAAAGGTTTTGATAACGAGCCTAAACGCTGCCCAGATTGCAGAAAAGCACGTAAAATGAACAGACCAAGAAGAGATTATTAATTTTTAATTAAATTTATAATAAGCCAACATTTATTTGTTGGCTTTTTTGTTTTTTGTTAATTTTTTAGCTTTTGTTTAACTAATTTTTATAATGCTTTTTGCAAGTTGCATAAATGACTTTTTACTTTATAAAAATTTTATAAATCGCTGACTACTTGAAAATATAATAAAAGTGTGATAAAATTTATATGATATTTTTTTTAGAGCCTTGCATAATATGCAATAACCAAAAAATTTTATAGCAGGGGCTGCAACGAGATTAATTTTAACATTTTCGGCCGCAATGAGTGTTATTTGGAGTATTTAGTTTGCGACCCGCTAAATGTAATTTTTTTAAAGATATGAAAAAAATTGAAAAAATAAATAAAATTGAAAAAGAAAAAGTTTGTTTAATGTATGTTTTACTAAAAAAGTTATTGATTTGTTTTCTAAAAGCTCTTTTAAGATGGTAAAATTAGACAGCGGTAAAAAAATAAATAAATTACAAATTAAATAAATAAATTTTTATATCAATTAACATTAACTTAAAAAGTTAAAAAGAGAGTATATAAATGAAATGTCTTATAATATACACGCCTCATGCGATGAAGGGACAAGTAAAGAAATACAAGCAGCAAATAAGGACTACCCTAAAGCAAAAATTTAAGGTGGTAGACTTTTTGGAAAGTAAATATACTACTAACACCTCAGATATTGCCAGCAGTGCTTGTGGAATATATGACTGCGTTATAGCGCTTGGCGGTGATGGTACTTTTAATGAAGTAATAAATGGTATTGCCGAAAAAGAGAACAAACCTGTTTTGGCCTTTTTGCCTTGCGGAACAGTAAACGATTTAGCTAGAAGTTTAAAAATACCTAGAAAATTAGATGCGGCATTAAAAGTAATATTAGACGGGCACACCTTTAAACACGATATTTTTAAAATAAACAATCGCTACGGAATTTATGTTGTCGCAGCTGGAATTTTAACTGGCTGTTCGTATATTACAGGTCAAGAAAATAAACGCCGTTTCGGCTGGTATGCTTATGCATATGAGGCTCTAAAAGAGTTGTTTAGAAAAAATAGCATAAGGATGAAAATAACCTGCGATAAGAAAACTTTTGATGGAAGTTATGCCGTTATGCTGCTTGCAAATTCAAACTCTGTTGCTGGAATAAATGTAAATAAAAATGCTGACTTAAACGATGGATTAATTGATGTCATTTTGCTTCGTCAATTTAGATTTATGAAAATTACTAATTTAATTAGCGCTTTAAGATTGATAAAGATTTTTATTTTTAAAATTAAAAAAATCAAAAACACAAAATATTTTGCTCATCTAAAAGCGAGCGAGGTGACAATAGAAAATTATTCTTCTTCAAAATTAAATGTAGATGGTGAGTATGGTGGAAATGATTCTATTATAAAATTAAAAATGTTAAAGGAAGAAATAGAAATTTTTGCACCAAAAATTAAATAATTTGTATTGTTATAAATCAATAAAACTCAAATAATTTGTATAAAATATGCAAATTATGCAATAAAAAACAAGCAAAAGTGCTTGTTTTTTTAAAATTATATTTTTTATATTGATTTCGTTACTTATTTAAAATTACATTATAGATTCTAAATCTTTTATTTCTTCTGTCTCTTCTTCTTTCCACTTTTTGCCCATTTTCTTTGCAACCTCTAAGTCAATAAATCTTCCTTTGCTTTTAGGTTTCTCCATAATTGGAGTCATGTACTCTTCAGCAACCTCAGGTTTTCTGCTTTTATCAAGGTCATCTAAAACATATTTTTTTCCAACTACCGCTAAACCAAAAGCTGAAGAAATTCCAGCAACCACACTAATTATGGTAACCGGCATTGAAAGAGGCCAAATAAGACCCGCAGCTACACATAAGACAACAACAGATAATAACCCAACAATAATTTTCTTTTTCATAGTAATTTCTCCTTTATTTGAGTAAATTTTTAAGTTAAATGTATTATAGTCTTTTTTTCTATTTTTGTCAATATAAAAAATTAATATTTTACCTATTCAACAGCATTCTCCCATTTATTTAAATTAAATAGATTATTTGTTTTTATCTTCTTCTTTGCGTTTTATATTTTTTTATTGCGCCGATTATTCGTCTTCTTCTATCAAATTTTTTATCAAAAACTCTTCTTACAATTGCAAGTAATGCGAGTATTGGCAAAACAAGAATTATTAAAAGCATAAATATATTTATTGGTTCTCTAACCTGTTCTTTAAAAATTGCTTCTAGTAGTATTGTGCCAACTCTACTATCAATAATGTAATTTTGAGCGTTTTTTGAACCTTGATAAACTGTTTGTTCCTCGCCATTTACAAAAAAACTCTCTATTTCATAATTTCTATTAGGGGCTATAGTGTAAACAGGGTTATCTCCACTAGCAAAATAAATTTTTTGTCCTATAGGCGTAATTATTCCATTTTCACTAGTTTGAGCATTTACAACAAGGTTTCCTACGCCTCTTAAAACGGGATATCCATCATTATAACTAGTAGACGGCATTATCCAATTATGTTCAAAATTCCAAATGCTTACTTGATTAACATAGGTGCTATAATTTTTTAACTCGTTTAATGTTTTGGCAAAATTGTAATATTCTGTTGCATTATTAACTCCAACTGCATTTATGGGTGCATATTCTACGCTGTAATAACTATTTTTTAAACTCGCGCCTAAGCTGTTGTAACCGATTAGTGCGCCTATGTACATGGTATTTAAACTTGAATTATATTCGTCTACTTTAACACTGCCGATATTATAAATATTTTCTATAACAGCATTAGCACCATAATTATTGCCTGTTATGCCACCTAAATAACTCAAATTTTCATATAGATTGAATGTTTTTATATTAGCAACTACAAAGCAATCGCTTATTTGACTATTGACATTATTTCCAACTATCCCACCAATATAATTATGTCCTGTTCCATTATTATTCACTGTTATCTCTGCGTTTTTTATATAACAATTATTAATATGAGCATTTTCTGCTTGTCCTGAAATACCACCGACATAAGCGTTATAATTTGAATTAAATATAATACTTACATCTTCTAATCCTAAGTTAAAAACTCTTGCCCTATCGCCATATATACTGCCGAACAAACCACTGTAACCAACACCAGTTTGTTGTTTATTTATATTTAATCCACTGATTATATAGCCACCACCATTAAAATTGCCTTGCCATTTATTGTTAACGCTAAGCGTCGAACTATTACCTATTGGCTCCCACATATACGCACTTAAATTTAAATTATTGTTAAGTATAACAAAAATATTATTACTCCAACTTAAACCCATATTTGTAGTGTACGCTATCCACGCAAGTTCATTTTCTGTATTGATAATGTATGGATTTAACTCACTGCCATCACCAACTGGGCTTATGCGATATTCATACCAAAAACTCATTTGAAAAAATGCATAATAGCTAACCTCAGCCACTGGCATCAAGAACTCATAATTTTTATATGAACTAATAATTTGTCCGCCACTAATAGCGTCATACCAGCCCAAAAACTTATAGCCATTTTTTGTAATAGCTGATATTTCTACCATCGTCTCAGGCGTCATCATTTGAGTATAAACACTAGCGGCAACACCTGTTTCAATTGCAACAAGCCCTCCGACTTCACTTACAGTTGCGTTAGTTATTGCATAAACAGTAAGAGCTGTTGGATTACGCTCAAAAACGGCTAAAAAATTTAAACTACCTCTTGTAACATCACTTAACATAACAACATAACTAGTTTCAGCACTTGTCCACTGCAAACTTCCACTATAATCACCTTGCCACTCCACAAAATGATAATTCGGCTCAGGTGTCGCAATTAAATTTATTATTTCGTTCATTGGATAATTAGTGCCCACCTCACTCCCGTCAACACTTCCGCCATCAGTCGCCTCTATAAAAAGTTGAGCACCTATTAATACAAAATTAGCAACATAAGTCTTTGCAGTCGTTCCAACCAACACATTTATTGTTGGACTAGTGCTCGTACTGCCACTTGTCCAACCAACAAATTTATAACCCGCATTAGGTATGGCTTCTAAAATAACATTTTGTGTTTGTAAAAAATAACCGGAGACAAAGTTTGGGCCACCATTGAGGTTCACGCTTCCTCCAACACCAGCAGTGGATGATAGTTTGACCTTAAACTCTGCAATAAAATTTTTATTATCAGTTACTGTAAAGAGGTAACTTGGACTAGTAGACACAACTAGCCCGCTCTCTATCCAGCGATAAAACTCATAATTGCTGTTTATTGGTGTGGCGGTAATGGTTACTTGTGAATTATAATTATGGGTACCTGCACCCGTTATATTGCCAGCGCCTATTGGGCTTGAGATTGCCGAAATTAAATACCTATTAATAGTAAAAATTGCATAATATGTAGTATTTTGACTAGGCATATTGAAAACAAAGGTTGCATTTCTTGTTTTCAGTTGTCCACCAAGTAGTGCGGTATACCAGCCTGTAAACTCATAGCCTGTGTTTACATACGCTTGCACTGTTGTAGAGGTTTGATAGGCTATAGTCACACTTTCTTCACCTGAAATTGTGCCACCGTTGATTTGTACTCTACCGCCAGCACTACTTGGTGCAATGCCACTCGTTGCAATAACGGTCATAACATAATCGCCAACATCAAAATTATAATGATAACTGCTATTTGGCTCAGCCAGAACATCTCTCGGTTCGTTGCAAAAAAAACCTAGCATAGAAATCACTAAGAGTAAACTTAACAAAATGCATATTTTTATTTTTAATACCGCGCTAAAAACATTCTCCATAACCACCTTCTCGTTATGAGAATATTTTTTGCAATAAGTGCTTAAATTATTTAGTTAATTAAAAAAGCGTTAAAGAAAAAACAAAATTTGTTTATTTTGTTTATTTTTTTATTGTTTTGTTTTTAGCTAACATTTATCAAAATTACAGTTTTTAGCCAATTTTTAGCATATTTTACATTTTTTATGTGTTTTTTAAGCAATTTTTGCTATTTTTTTAGTTTTTTTTGCATTTTATTTGAGTTTAATATATTAAAGTAAAAAAACTAGGCTAATATTTTAACCTAGTTTTTTTACATTATTATTGTTCGTTTTGCGCTTTTTTAATAGATAAAGATATGCGATTTTTAACTAAGTCTATACCTATTATTTTTACTTTTACAATATTGCCTACTGTCAACTCTTCGCTTGGGTGTTTGATATAATGGTCACAAATTTCACTTATATGAACTAAACCGTCTTGATGCACTCCAATATCAACAAACGCACCAAAGTCAATAACATTTCTAACCGTTCCAGAAAGTATCATATCAACTTTTAAATCGTTAATATCTAAAATATCACTTTTTAATTCTATTTGTGGAAGGTCTTCCCTTATATCTCTGCCCGGTTTTAATAGTTCTGACACTATATCTTCTAGTGTTGGAATACCAATTCCAAGGCTTTCTGCAATTTTTGCTTTACCTTTTTCTTCAATTAAAGTGGGTAAGTGCTTAATATTTTCAGTTTCAATGTCTTTTAGGTCTAAATCAAACTCTTTTAACAGCTTTTTAACAGCATCATAACTCTCAGGATGCACGCCTGTGTTATCTAAAATAGTTTTTGCTTTTGGTATTCGTAAAAATCCTGCAGACAATTCGTAAGCTTTTCCGCCTAGCTTTGGCACTTTTTTAAGTTCTATCCTTTTTGTAAACTCGCCATTTTCAGCCCTATACTCAACGATATTCTTAGCAACTGATGCATTTAGTCCGGAAACTTTTGTAAGTAGACTTGCAGAAGCCGTGTTCAAATCAACTCCTACGCTGTTTACGCTATCCTCCACAACCCCATCAAGCACTTCTGTTAAGCGTTTTTGAGGCATATCGTGCTGATATTGACCAACGCCAATACTTTTTACATCAATTTTAATAAGCTCTGCTAACGGGTCTTGCAACCTTCTTGCAATGCTAACCGCACTCCTCAATGCTACATCATACTGCGGAAATTCGTCCGCGCCTAATTTACTAGCACTATAAACGCTCGCGCCCGCCTCATTTACAATAGCATATTTGATTTTATTTTTTAGCCGTTTTATTAGTCCTGCGGCAAAAATCTCTGTTTCTTTAGTAGCTGTTCCGTTTCCTATTGAAATAACATCAATGTTATGTTTTTTAATTAATTTTGCCACTTCAATTTGGCTATTTTCAATATCATTTCTTGGCGGAGTTGGGTAAATTACGCCTGTATCTAAAACATTACCGCTTTTATCAATTACTGCTAATTTACAACCTGTTCTATAGCCTGGGTCAAGTCCTAAAATTGTCTTATTTTTTAGTGGTGGTTGCATTAAAAGAGGTTTTAAGTTTAATTTAAACATTTTAATTGCTTGCTCGCTCGCTTCATCTGTTAAGCCGTTTCTAATTTCACGCTCCAAACTTGGAAAAATTAACCTTGAGTAACTATCTTTAACCGTTTCAATTAAAATATCGGCAAAAGGCCTGTTTTCTTTAACATATTCATTTTTTATTATTTCTAGTGCTTTCTCATCATTCGCCGTTATACTTACTTTTATATGATCTTCTTTTTCACCTCTGTTAATTGCAAGTATGCGATGACTTGGAATCTTTGCCACTTGTTCTTTGTGACTTGTGTACATTTCATAAGTTTTAGCGCCATCTTTCTCTAAATTTTTTATGCTAGATTCTATTTGAGCTGTTCTAAACAAAAATTCTCTTAATTCTTTTCTAAGCTCTGCGCTATCGGAAATCATTTCGGCAATAATATCTTTTGCTCCTGCTATTGCAGCGTTAACATCATCAACGCCTTTTTCTTCTGAAACAAAAGGTTTTGCCAATTCTTCAATAGCTTCTTTAGAGTTTTGCAATAAAATAACATTTGCAAGTGGTTGCAAACCCTTTTTAACAGCTTCACTTGCACGCGTTTTTCTTTTTGGCTTAAATGGTCTATATATATCTTCAATTTCGGTTAAAGTATTTGCGCTATCTATTTGACCAGCTATTTCTAACGTCATTTTTTCTTGCTCAGTTATTAATTTTGTCACTTCTTCTTTTCGCTTATTTAAACTCCTAAGATAAGTAAGCCTGTCGGAAAAGGCTCTCAAAATTTGATCGTCTAATGAACCATGTAATTCCTTTCTATACCTTGCAATAAACGGTATTGTTGCGCCCTCATCTAAAAGTTGAATTATGTTCGCCGAGTGATTTAATTGAATATTAAATTCTAAACTTAAAACTTTTGCTTCATTCATTTTTTGTGCATCCTTTTTGTCTTTTACTAGATTAATGTTATCACAAAACAAAAAATAATCAAAACGGATAAAATTGTTTTTTAAAAAAACAACTTTACTTATTACAAAGTTTTTTTACAATCAATTACTTTATATGAACTAATAAAGAGCGATAACAATTAACAAGTAAAATGTATATAATCTCTAATAAATATTTAATAAAAAACAACTATTTGTTTTAGTCATTTTTTATTATTTAAAATTTTTAGAACAAATGTGCTAAAATACTTGTCAAACATTTGTTCGAGTGATATACTGTGCTTACAAAAAGTTTTGGAGGGCTACTAATAGATGAAGTTTGAACGCAAATTACAACTATTAATAGAGGGGGCTAAGTACGATGTATCTTGCTCTTCAAGCGGTAGCAAGAGGATAAGTGACAAGAATCAACTTGGTAATACTGCTCCTGCTGGCGTTTGCCACTCGTTTACTTCTGATGGCAGGTGCATAAGCTTACTCAAAATTTTAATGAGCAACGCGTGCATTTACGACTGCAAATATTGCATAAACAAAGTTTCAAACTCACACGAGAGGGCAACATTAACGCCCGATGAATTATGCAACTTGACCATTAACTTTTATAAACGCAACTACATTGAAGGGTTATTTTTAAGCTCAGCCATTATAAAAGACCCTGAGTACACTATGCAACTGCTTTTAAAGACTGTTAAAAAACTAAGAGAGGAATATAATTTTGGTGGCTATGTTCACTTAAAAGGTATTGCTGGTGCTAATCTAGAAACTATTAGGCAGGCGGCGGAATATGCCGACAGAATGAGTTTTAACGCCGAGCTTCCAACGGAAGAGGGTTTGCAACTACTAGCCCCTCAAAAAAACTTAAAAGAAAGTTTGCTTCATATGAAAAGATTAAACATAAACGAACTAGAATATACGGGCAGTAAGGTATTGAAAAAAATAATTCCCGCAGGGCAAAGCACTCAATTTGTAATAGGAGCAACGCCCGACAGTGATGGAGTGCTTTTAAATTTAACAGAAAACCTATATAATCACTTTAAACTAAAACGCGTTTACTATTCAGCATATATTCCTGTTAATAAAAGCGAGTTTTTACCAAATAAGCCCGAGAGTTTGATTAGAGAAAACAGATTATATCAAGCCGATTGGCTACTCAGATTTTATGGCTTTAAAACAGCAGAAATAATAGCAGAAGATGAAAACTTAAGTTTAGAGATTGACCCAAAAGCAATGTATGCCTTAAAAAATTTAGACAATTTTCCACTTGAAGTCAATACGGCGAGTAGAGAGGAACTACTAAGAGTGCCGGGCATCGGAACAACTGGCGCTTACAGAATAATAACCGCAAGAAGGCTATGCAACTTGAACTTTGACGACTTAAAACGAATGGGGATTGTATTAAAGCGCGCAAAGCACTTTATAACTTGTAACGGTAAATTCGTTGGATATAATAACAATGCCGAAACATTATATAACTTGTTAGCTGGTGAAACTAGCGCAGATGGCTACTCTCAAACAAGTATGTTTGAAATACCAAAAAGGAGAATATTATTAACATGAAAACATTGATTTATGACGCAACAATAGAGGGATTTTTAACTAGTATTTTTTACTGCTACGAAAAAGATGAGTTTTTAAGTAGAGTGAGCAGTACAGCGACTTTTCAAAACAATTTACTTGATGAGTTTATAGAAATTAGTACTGATAAGATAAAAGCAAAGAGGGTAAAACAGGGCATAATAAAAAAAGTTGGCATCAATTTGTTTAACGAAATCAACACGGTTTTTTGTAGTGATGACCAAAATAAAGATAATGTTTTATTTGATTATCTTAAACTTATTTTCGCATT
>JAQVOQ010000112.1 GCA_028702545.1 Clostridia bacterium | reverse complement strand
CAATAAGATACTGCCAGATTTGTTCCGAAATAGTTATTTTTAATGTTTCTGCTTTTGTTTGTCGGAATAATTCTCCCAAGCTTTCATAATCTGTAAATCTTTTAGCAAGCGACAGTGTATTATACTGCAACATGCTTATACTTATGTCTGCTATTTGTCCGTCAAAGTCTTGTGATTGACTCTTGCCTAAGTTAAAGTATTGTTTGCATTCTTTAAAAAACACTTCTATTGTCCATCGGGTAGAATATATTTTGTAAGCCTGTTCAAAATCCAAAGTAGTATTAGTTGTCAATAAAACATTCCAATTTCCTCTATGGGTTGTTTTACAAAAGAAAAGTTTTATCTCAACTCCTTTGTAATTAACCAATAGATCGGAATACCAAACCTTTAAACGTTTTGATTTCTTTATTTTTTTCTTTCTTTTTTGCCTTTCTATGATCTCCTTTGCGGTTAATTCTTTTGTGTTACAAGTATAACGGGTTTTGCCCATTTTTGCCATACTAAGCAAATGACATCCAATTTTCCTTGTTAATACAAAGCGTATCAATTTCTCGCTGGTGAACCAGCTATCAACGAGAATATATTCAAAGCGTATCCCTTTGGTTATTGCACAACGTATCATACTTATCATGCTTTGTATCTTGGTCTCAAAATACTCTTGTTTGCGATTAAATCCGGATGAGTCAACTTTGCGTTTTTTGGAATATCTTGCTTTTAGTTGCTTATTGCTTAAACCATATGGTTTTTTTTCATTTTTGCCTTTTTCCCCATGAAGTGAAAAATCCAAACCAAAAAAACTTTTTCCATCATAATATCCCATAAACAGCCCTTTAAAACCTAATATACTTCTGTTTGTTACATGAGACCATATACGTCCGATTAATTCTACACAACGTCCTGTTTTAGGTAAATCTGTATCATCAACTATCAGACAACTATGACTATCCGTCGATTTTTCGCCTTTATCTTCTGCCAGATGTATCATCTTTAAACTAAAACTATAAACTATTGAACGCCAAGAAATATTTTCATTGTTTTTCAATCGGTAAAACACATCTTTACCGCAATTAAATAATTGATAAACCGGCGATCTTGAATAATTATATGCGTTCTTTATTTGTAACATTGGAAATAGTAACATCAATAAGATGATCTCTTTTGCACTATAACGAATTCGGATGTCTTCTGGTAAATTAAAAGAACGATTTGTTAATTTCAAAGAACGGAGTATCTCAAAAATATTATTAACTGCTTTTTCACTTGAGGTAAAAAAATCGCCTATCTCTGATAATATTGTATTATTTTTGTGCTGTAGCATGTTTTTGTTTTTTTTGTTTTTTGCAATACAAAATTACTGAATTACAGTAATATAAACAAATAAACATGCTACTTTTTTTACCTTAATCTACTCTCTCTTTATGCGTTAATGCCTCTTGCGAAACTTCAGTTATTAGATTCACCCACGAATAAATCTGATGCTGAGGCCTGAGGACGCTACAGGATAATCTTCATTTTTTTACTTCCAACTAAAAAAAATCTATATAAAATTTTTTTTGTACTATTTTTCTGTATATTTAACGCCTTGTTTCAATACATATCAGTTGTACCCTCCCGGAAAGATACGTTTGTTGTAATGCACTGATAACTAAAAAATAAAGACAAGCCGCTACGTCTTTATTGAATTCACAATGGAATAATATTTTTTTGATTGTTTCTAAATATGAAACATGAACAACATAAATTATTAGCAGTTTAAAAACTGTATATATGTGATTTATATAAACCCGACAGGTTTCAAAGACCTATCGGGTTTGCAATATTTATAAAAGAAATTACTTGAAAAATAATTGAAACAAACTCGATGATTAAATAAAATATTATCTTTGGAGTGTAAATCTGACAGGTTTCAAAAACCTGTCAGATTTACAATAAATAAGTCATTTTTTAAAAAATTATGCTATGCGCTTCAAACTCTCCTTACAACCAGCGTTATCCAGTCCCAAACAAAAGCATTTGTCTATCCCATTCAATTACCAGTATGGTTTATCGTCGTTTATATATAATACCTTATTCAAAGGTGATAATGCGTTTGCCACCTGGTTGCATCAAAAAGGGTATGATTATGAAAAACACCGTTACAAATTATTTACTTTTTCGCAACTGATACCAGCCAAAGGCGGCTACATCATTCAGGAGGACAAAATGATATTAAACGGGTCGCCGGTAAGTTTGTATATCTCCTTTTTAGCAAAAGAAGCCATCGAACCTTTTATCATCGGTTTATTCAACGATCAGTCATTCTTTCTGGGCACCTTCCCCGACGTAACCGTATTCAGAATAAGCAGTATTGAGAAACTTCCCGAGCCAACCTTTAAGGAAGAGATGACTTTTCGTACGCTGTCGCCAATGGCAGAAAGTAATATGATGATACGAAATGATAAAGCCATTGCAGAATACCTGTCGCCGGAGGACCAAGAGTTTGCTCCCCTCCTATTGCAAAACCTC
>JAQVOQ010000036.1 GCA_028702545.1 Clostridia bacterium | reverse complement strand
TTCCCCTTTTTGGAAGATGGCTCAGGGAAACATAACATCTTCATCAACAGGTGTAGTGTGCAAAAGTTTTAAGTCGCATTTTTGTTATTAATACTTTAAAAAAATATTTTAGGAGAAACTTATGGAAAAAAATTATTGCGTATGTATTTTATTTAACAAGGACTTAACAAAAACATTGCTTATAAAAAAGGCAGAGGGAAAACTATTCGCTGGTATGTTTAACGGACTTGGCGGAAAATTAGAACAAGGAGAAACACCAAAAGAAGCTTGCATTAGAGAGATTTTTGAGGAGAGTAACGAAAAAATTAAATTAACAAATCCTTTTCACTTAGCAACACTTACTTTTCCGCACAAACAAGTTATCAATTTGCACGCGTTTTACGATGTTATCGATGAAGTAGAACTAGGCGAGAACAGAGAAGGCGAAGCACACTGGAAACCCGTTGAATTTTTGCTAGACTTTAAAAATCAACTAGTTGTCGGCTATGGGAACTTGGCTTACCTTTGTAAACTTGCATTAATTACTGAAACGACAACAGAATTTAATCACTTAAAATAATCAAAATATCACAGCTTTAAAAAAAGCACTTTTAATGTGCTTTTTTTTGTTGTAAGATTATTGATTTTTAAAGTGGTAAACTAGGTTTTGGAGTTAAGCTAAGGTCAGCCATTCCTTCCTCGTTAATCAAGTTATAATAGCCCGCACTACCTATCATTGCAGCATTATCGGTGCACATTACTCTCGGTGGATAATAAACCGTTAAGCCTTCTTCTTTGCTTCTATTATCAATTCTCGCCCTTAAATAACTGTTTGCTGCAACGCCTCCCGCTAACACAATTTTGTTCATTTTATGTTTTTTAGCAACTTTAATGGCTTTTTCTATTAATCCATCAATAGCCGCAACTTGAAAACTTGCACAAATATCATTAATCGGCAGTTCTGCTCCTTTTTGTTTTAGCGTATGAACATAATTTATAACAGCAGTTTTAAGCCCGCTATAACTAGAATTAAAAGTTTTTGCTAATTTGTCTCTACTAGTGAATTGAATATTAGCTTCACCCTCTTTTGCTAGCTTGTCAATCTTTGGCCCACCTGGATAACCTAAACCTAACATACGGCTAACCTTATCATAAGCTTCGCCAACTGCATCGTCTAGTGTACTACCTATTAAAGTGTGTTTAGTATAATCTGTGACTTTTAAAATTGCCGTATGCCCTCCGCTCACAACTAAACAAATAAACGGCGGTTTCAACTCTTTAAAAGCTAAGTAACTTGCAGCGATGTGTCCCTTAATATGGTTAACTGCAATAAGTGGCAAGTTGTTTGCATAAGCTAAACCTTTTGCAAAGTTAACACCCACCATAAGAGCGCCAATTAGCCCCGCTCCATAAGTAACAGCAACAGCATCAATATCTTTTAATGTAACGCCCGCCACCTGCAAACTCTCATCTAGCACATTTACAATTGCCATAGTGTGATTTCTGCTTGCTACTTCCGGCACAACTCCGCCAAAACGCTTGTGAATCTCTATTTGACTGCTTATGACATTGCTCAAAACTTCGCGTCCATTTTTTACAACGGCAATACTCGTTTCGTCACAAGAAGATTCTATTGCTAGAATTAAAATGTCTTTTTTATTTTTAAGTTCTCTTACTTTTTCTATCATTTTTTGTTTATACATTGCTACTTTTTCCTACTTTTTAAATATTCGTCAATAAAGGGTTGAAGCTCGCCGTCCATAACCGCCGTAGTATTGGAAGTTTCATAATTTGTGCGATGGTCTTTTACCATATTATAAGGATGAAAAACATAACTCCTTATTTGACTGCCCCATTCATTTTTTTTGTTTACCCCTTTAATATCTGATAATTTTTCAGCATGCTCTTCTTCTTTTAACTCGGCTAATCTGCTTTTTAATAATTTCATAGCTGTCTCACGATTTTGAATTTGACTGCGCTCATTTTGGCAAGTTACAATAAACCCTGTAGCCAGATGCGTAATTCTAACGGCGGAATCTGTCGTGTTTACATGTTGCCCGCCTGCACCTGAGGCATGGTAAGTATCTATCCTTAATTCATCAGGTTTAATAACAAAGTCTGCATCTTCTTCAATCTCTGGCATAACCTCTAAACTAGCAAAACTCGTGTGTCTTCTAGCCCCTGAGTCAAAAGGCGATATTCTAACTAAGCGATGTACGCCTTTTTCACATTTTAAGTATCCATAAGCATTTGTTCCACTAACTAAAAAACTCACGCTTTTTAATCCTGCTGTTTCGCCATTTAAATAATCCAACATTTGCACCTTGTAGCCTACCCGCTCGGCGTATCTTGTATACATTCTATAAAGCATTTGTGCCCAGTCTTGTGCTTCTGTTCCGCCCGCTCCTGCGTGAAGGGTTAAGATTGCATTTAATTCATCAAACTCACCGGATAAAAGCGTAGTTATATAAACCTCATCACATTTTTTTTCTAACGAGTTTAATAAATTTATAAACTCTAAAAACAAAGAATTGTCTTCTTCCTCTTTTAATACTTCAACTATTTCAAGTAAATATTCATATTCTTTTTTTAATTCATTAATCTCGTTTAACTTTTTTGTTAAAGATGACATCTGCTTGTTGATTTTTAATGCATTATTTTGGTTTTGCCAAAAATCTTCTTGCTCAGTTTTTTGTTTTAACTCATCTATTTTATTATTTAAACTAGCAGAGTCAAAGATAGTACTCTACTATGTTAATAATTTTTTTAATATCATCTAATTTTTCAAACTCTTTGTCGCCTAACATAATATGCTCCTTTTATTTATCTATATTTTACACATAAACATAGTTTTTGTAAACCTTAATAAATAACATTAAAAAATTGGCGCAAATTCAAGGCTATTCAAAAATAACTCGTAAAAATAAAGAGTTAAATTTGGCAAAGGTCAAGGCTCGCTTTTGTTTTTATTTGCTGTTATACAGTAAATAACATTTAAAATAACATTAAAAAATTGGCGCAAATTCAATGCTCGGGCGGTTTGAGTGGATAAGAGTTTGCATAAGCAAATGACTAGTCACGCAAGGCGCACAGCTAACGATGAAGTTGCCCAATTTTTTAATGTTATTTATCCATACAACAATTTTTATATTTTTTACCCGAACCACAGGGACAAGGGGCATTACGCCCTACTTTTGGTCCTATTTTAACAACTGTCTTTACTTTTACTGGCCCTGCTACTAAGTTTTGAACAGGTTTTCTTACCATTGATGTTCTTTCAACTTTACCATTTAGCAGTATTGTTGAAGTATTTTTTCTAATACGCTCAATCATATCCTCAAACATCTCAAAACCTTCTTGCTTGTAAGAGGTGATTGGGTCAGTTCTTGTAAAGATTTCATTTCTTAAAATTGTCATAGCATCAATATGGTCTATCCACATAAAGTCAACTTGTTTTAATAGCACTGTTCTTTCAATATCAGCAATATTAATGCCTAGTGCTTTAACCTCTTCTGCTTTTTCTTCATAGCGCCTTACAACTTCATCAAACACAAGTGCTACAACATTTTTTACTTCCATACCCTCAATGTTGTCTTCTGTTATAAAGTTTGTTTCTTTAGGAAGTAATGTGTCTTCTAAGCCTTTATTTAATTCCTCTAAATTCCACTCAGAATATAATTTTGCGTTTGATATATAGGTTCTTACAATGGCAGATACTTGCTCTTCAATCATATCTAAAATCTCTTGATGAACATCTAATCCTGCAAGCACTTTGTTACGCTCAGCATAAATGATATCACGCTGTTTTGCTAGCACATTATCAAATTGCAAAATGTCGCGTCTAGCAGCAAAGTTTCTGCCCTCAATTCTTTTTTGAGCTTGTTCAATTTGTCTAGACATTATTTTCATACTAGTAATAGGTTCATCTTCTGGCAAGTTAAATAAATTTGCAATACTTTTTAATCTCTCTCCACCAAACAATCTTGAAAGGTCATCTTCAAGAGAAATGAAAAATACGCTCTCGCCTGGGTCGCCTTGACGACCAGAACGACCTCTTAACTGATTATCAATACGCCTACTATCGTGGCGTTCTGTTCCTAAAACAAATAATCCACCTGCTTTTATTACCTCATCTTTTTCGGCATCGGTTTGTTTTTTAAACTCTTCAAATAATTCGCTATAGCGTTTTTTAGCCTCATTAACTTTTTCATCTAAACTATGAGCATAAGATGTACTCTCAGTAATATAATAATCTTCAAAGCCCTCTTGCTTCATTTTTTGTTTTGCTAAAAACTCTGGGTTTCCTCCAAGCAAAATATCAGTACCACGACCAGCCATATTTGTAGCAATTGTAACGGCATTTAGTTTGCCCGCCTGTGCTACGATTTCACTTTCTTTTTCGTGATTTTTAGCGTTCAAAACAACATGCTTAACTTTCGCTTTTGTCAAAGCTCTACTAATCATTTCTGATTTATCAACAGTAGTTGTACCGACTAGCATTGGTTGACCTGTTTTGTTTCTTTTTAAAATTTCATTTACTACAGCTTTATTTTTGCCATCAATAGTTTTAAAAACAACATCATTTCTATCTGCTCTTGCAATCGGTTTATTTGTTGGAATAACAACAACATCAAGGTCATAAATCTTGTTAAATTCACTCTCTTCTGTTTTTGCAGTACCAGTCATACCACTTAATTTTTTATATTCTTTAAAATAATTTTGATAAGTTATAGTCGCCATCGTACGATTTTCGTTTTTAATTTGCACGCCTTCTTTTGCTTCTATCGCTTGATGCAGTCCATCACTAAAACGCCTACCTGCAAGCACGCGTCCGGTAAACTCATCTACTATTAAAACTTCACCATTTTGAATGATGTAATTAGAATCGCGCTTCATTAAATATTTAGCTTTTAGTCCGTTTAAAATATAATGGTTAAGCTCCATATTATCGGGGTCTGACAGATTTTCTAGAGCAAAATATTGCTCAGTTTTTGCAATGCCCGCTTCCGTTAGCCTTATTTGTTTTTTATCCTCTTCAATTTCAACATCGGCATCTAACTTTAAAGTTTTAGCAAAAGCTGCCGCCTTGTTATACATTTCATTTTTAGAGCCGTTACCTGCACCACTTATAACAAGTGGAGTCCTCGCTTCATCAATTAAAATACTATCAACCTCATCTATAATTGCAAAGTTTGTACCCCTTTGTGATTTAGCTTCTTTTTGCACTACCATATTATCGCGCAAATAGTCAAAGCCCATTTCTGAGTTTGTTCCATAAGTTATATCGCACTCGTATGCTTTTTTCTTTTCTTGCGAGTTAGTGCCAGATAATGTTACGCCTACTGTTAAGCCTAAAAATTTAAAAACTTTACCCATCCACTCAGCATCACGCTTTGCAAGGTATTCGTTAACAGTAATAATGTGTACGCCCTCGCCACTAAGTGCGTTTAAATAAGCGGGCAAAGTTTCAACCAATGTTTTACCTTCACCTGTTCTCATCTCGGCAATACGACCTTGATGCAAAGCAATACCACCTAAAATTTGCACATAATAATGTCGCATATGCAAAACTCTGTCACTCGCCTCTCTTACCACAGCATAAGCTTGCGGCAAAATATCATTTAGCGTTTCGCCGTTTTGCAATCTTGTTTTTAAAATTTGCGTGATTTCTTTTAGCTCTTCATCATTTTTTAATTTATATTCCTCTTGCAAAACTTCTACTTTGTTTGCAATAACTTTTAATTTTGCAATGTTTCTATCATTGTCTGATTTAAATAATCCCATCACTTTTTCCTTTTAATTTTATTCTTAATTATTTTACACACATTTTGCTTAATTGTAAAAACTTTTAAGTTAAATAAACAACTTTTTTGTAAAATAATTTTTTAATACATAGGTATATCTAGTTTTACATGCGCCAAAGTTAAAACATAAATATTTTTAACGCCTACACTTTTTAAAACTTTGCTACACTCATCTGTCGTTGCTCCCGTTGTAAAAACATCATCAATTAGCAAAACATTTTTACCTTTAAACTCTTTTTTATCTAATACTTTAAAGGCTTTGTCAAGGTTGTTTTTGCGCTCTATTTTGGTTAGCTTTGTTTGCGTTGGAGTGTTTTTTAACCTAACCAAATTATTGCTTATTACTGGAATATTTAAAACACTTTCAAACTGACTACTAAGTAGTGTCGCTTGATTAAATCCTCTCTTTTTTTCGCGCTTAATATAAAGCGGAACGGGTACAACAGCATCAATTTGCCAATCTGTTTTAATAAATTCATCCACTAAAAATAAACTTAAATAATTTGCTAAATATTTGCCTCTTGAATATTTTAGTTTATAAATTAGCGTTTGAATAACTCCGCCGTATATAAAAGGTGCGCGGGCAAATTCATAATCTTTTTGACTGTCTTTACAATTTAGACAATAGCTTCCACTGCCTACTATGTTTGTGCCACACTTATAGCAAATGTGACCGTTGTTATAGGGCAACTTTGCAAAGCAATCTTCACACATACAGTATTTGTTTGGCTTATCAAGCTCCGACGAGCAAGCAATGCATTTAATATCTTTTACAAATAACGCACTTTTAATAGTAGTAAATAAACTTACAAACAATTTTTTAATTTTTGATAAAACATTTTTCATACTAAGCACCATACAAAAAGTTTAAGTTCTTTTGTGCCTCTAACAAATAATGACTAAGCATACTGTAACGAGTTTTTGTGTAAGTATTGTCTATCATTCGCTTAATGTTAAATTTTGTGCCGACTAAAACAACCATTTTTTTAGCCCTAGTAACGGCTGTGTATAGTAAGTTTCGCGTCATCATAGTTGGTGCACCTGGCAAAACTGGAATTATTACAACATCAAACTCACTGCCTTGACTTTTATGAATAGTCGTAGCATAAGCAAGCATCAAATCGTATAAATCGCTCCTTGCATAATTTGCACGCCTGCCGTCCTCAAATTGAATAATAAGTTCTTTTGTATCCCTATCAATCGCTTCAATAAAACCAATGTCGCCGTTAAAAACGCCTTTTCCTTGTTCAGTGTAATTATGCGTAACTTTAACCCATTCTTGATTATAATTATTTGTTGTTTGCATAACCTTGTCGCCAACTCTATAAGTCGTATAATCGGTAATAATTTCGGGTTTTTTAGCACTTGCTGGATTTAAAAATGATTGCAATTCTTTGTTTAAATTTGTAACGCCCGAAGCACCAGCGCGAATTGCCGCCAACACTTGAATTTTTAGCGAGTCAATGTTTAAATAATTTGGAATACGACTAACTGTTAAATCAACAACCGTTCTAAGCATTTCATTAGGGTCTGATTTGTTTTCAAAAAAGAAGTCACTGCTAGTATTGTCAAGTTCTGGCATATAGCCGTTGTTAATCGCGTGTGCATTGGTTATTATAAGGCTCTTAGCGTCTTGCCTATAAATTTTTGTAAGCTCTATACTTTTTACTGTTTTGCTCTTTAAAATATCGGCTAACACATTGCCTGCCCCCACACTTGGAAGCTGATTTTTGTCGCCTACTAGTACTAAAGTTGCAGTTTTTTTAATGGCTTTTAATAAGTAAAACATCAAGCTTGCATCCACCATAGAAACTTCGTCTACAATAACGACATCCGCTGGCAATTTGTTGTGCTCGTTGAATATAAAAAAGTTGTTGCTAGTACTATTGTTTTGAAAGTCAATGCCTAGTGCTCTATGAATAGTGCTCGCCTCAAAATCAGTACTTTCGTTAAGTCTCTTGCTAGCCCTTCCCGTTGGTGCTAAAAGCAAAATTTGTTGACCTTGCATTTTAAAAGAATTGATTAAACATTTTACAATGGTTGTTTTGCCCGTGCCCGGTCCACCAGTTATTACGCTAACACCATTATTTATTGCCGTTTCAACTGCTTCTCTTTGCATAGAATGCAGTTTTACTTTATATTTTTTTTCATATTCATTAATCTCTGTGGTCAAATCTAGTGGGGTTGTTTTTGAGTTTTGATTTAAAATTAATAATCTTTCGGCAATCTCTCTTTCTATTAAATGAAATTTGGTTTGCATAATTATTTTTTGACTATCAAGGTCAAAAACTTTTATTGCATTATCTAATAATAATCTTTTTAATACCTCTTCAATTAAAGATATATGCTCTTCAAGTTTTACTTGTAAAAGTTTAGAAATTCCTCTCTCCATTTCATCGGCTGGAAGATAAGTGTTGCCATTTTTCTCTGCATTTTCTTTTAATAAATGTAATACGCCCGCCCTAAACCTAAACTCGCTATATGGGCTAATGCCTAATTTTTGTGCTATTTTGTCGGCAGTTAAAAAGCCTATGCCGTCAATATCTTCAACTAGCCTATACGGATTAGTTTGTAAAATATTTTCAGTTTGGTCTTGGTACTGCTTATAAATTTTAACCGCCATATTAGTCGTTATTCCGTGCCCTTGCAAAAACATAACAGCATTTTGCATTTTTTTAATCTCTTTAAAAGCCTCTGCAATTTGCACGGCCTTACTCTCGCTAATACCTTTTATTTTTTTTAATTCAATAGGATTAAATTCTATTACATCCAGCGTGTTTTCACCAAAAGCATCTACAATATTTCTTGCAGTTACTGGTCCTATTCCCTTAATAAGTCCACTGCTTAAATATCTCTCTATGCCTTCTAAGGTGTTGGGCGGCAAAACTTTTACGCTCTCGGCTGCAAATTGCTCGCCAAACTTAGCGTTTTTAACAAAATTACCTTTAATTTCTACAATCTCGCCCTCGTTAGCGCTAGAAAATTTGCCAACAGCAGTAATAAGTTCGCCAGAGCAGTCAATTAAAACAACGGTATAGCCGTTGTCTGTATTCCTATAAATTACATCTTCTATTGTGCCCTTTAAAATCATTTTTCTAGTCCTTTTTTTATATACCTATATTGTATAGAAAATTGCCAAATAAAGCAACCGTTTAAAAAACTATACTAATTTATAATTAAAAACATAAAATGTTTGGTTTTTTTAAATATGTTGTGATACAATATATTTTGTTATGATATTATAACTAGATTATATAAAGGAAATTATTAAAATGAAAAATAAAAAGAATATGATTATCACGCTAACTCTCGCTGCTATTATGCTATTTGTTGGAATTATTATGGTATTTAATATAAATTTAACGAGCATATTTGCTAGCGACAACATAAGCGTGTAAACCTTAAATACGATGCTTGATGAGGATTATCAATTTGTTGATATTAGAACATCTCAAGAATATAATGCTGGTCATATTGATGAATTTAATATAAACATTGACTTTTATCAGTTTGAAAACAACCTAAGCCTTTTAGACGAATTAGATAAACAAAAAACCACCGTTATTATTTGCAATTCTGGCAATCGCACAAATATAGCTTATTCTCTTATGAAAAATTATGGCTTTAAACAAGTTTATATTGTTTTAAGAGGAATTCAGGCTTGGTGGAGTATGTAAACTTGATATAAAACAAATTTTTTTAGCATAACTATAAAAAATGCTAAACATTTTTGGTCTTAATACATAAATAAATCTAATTGATAAATTGGATTTTTTATTTTACGCTTAAAATTTGCGTACAAATAAGCCAAATATCGCTTTGTTTATCAACAAAGTTTTTGACAAAATTGAGTCATTGGTATAGACTTGCATTTGTAATATATTAAAAAAGGAGAACATCTTGTTTAAACTTTGGAAAAATTTAAAACCTTATACTGTGCTACTTATTATTAGTGCAGTTTTTATAATATCAAAAAGTTTTGCCGACCTACTTATTCCCGACCTACTTAAAGAGGTTGTGAACTTAATACCAAGGCTGCCAAACATTGACCCACCTATTGCCGATATGATAGCAAAGGGGGTTATTGCAATGCTTGCCGTTTTTGGTGTTGTGGTGGCGGAAATTATTATCAGTTATTTGTCTAGTTACATAGCTTTTGGTTTTGGTAAAACTTTGAGGCAAAAACTATTTGAAAAAGTACAAAATCTTAGCCAGACCGACTTTGAAAAAATTGGCACTTCAAGCCTAATAACTAGGACGACAAGCGATATCAATCAAATGCAACAAGTTACGATGATGATAATTAGAATGATGTTCTCGGCGCCTATTATGTTAATTGGTGGCGCTATTATGGCATTTAGACTAGATGTTCAAATTACTTTTGTAATTTTGGGAGCACTACCAATACTCGTTGCTATGATTAGTTTTGTAGGAATAAAAGTTGTGC
>JAQVOQ010000111.1 GCA_028702545.1 Clostridia bacterium | reverse complement strand
ATAAAAAATGCAAAAAGAACATATACGGCAATATTGTGTTTATGCTTACGGATGCATGTTCCCTAACAGCCAAAGAAAAAACTTCTGCACTTAAAGAACTGCCTAACAATGACATTTTATTTACCGCAACGGAAATAGGTAAAATGTTTAATGTATCGCCGGCAAAGGTCGGTCAAATTGCAAACGCAAACAATTTAAAAGTTCCCAAAAATGGTATATGGGTATATGAAAAAGCTAAATACTCAAATGAGAAGTTTTGGACTTTTAAATATAACAATATGGGCGTTTTGGCTATACAAAAAGTATTAGACAAATGAAAACCTTATATGTTTTAAAAATTTACGCAAGGAACGAATACGGCGAAATGATAGTCAAATGCTTTTATAACCTTAAAATGCGACAAATTCTTAAAATGATATGCAAAATTGAAAAAATAAAATGTGTTGTGAAATATGAAATTATTAATGTATAACGATAAGGAGATAGAAATATGGAAACAAAAAAAGTAAAATGTGCAAAAAAATTTGTTGACGATTACATAGCAGTTAAGCAAAGTCAAGTCAATTTTATTAATAAATATTTTGGTTGCAAATATTATAATCATTTTAACTTTAATCCTAAAAATAGAGATTGTTTTGTATCAAGCAACATTGGCGAATTAGCAAGCCTATTAAACAAAAATCTTAAAATAAGGGATTTCAAACTTGGCGGTAAAATATTTTCGCAGGAAGCATATTTTAAATACAACGGATACACATTTTATCAACTCACAACAAATCACGAATACACAAAAATGATTGAAGAAATAGACAAAAAAGATGAGCCTAAAACGGTTTTTGATTGTCTTGGTTGCGATTTGCCTATCAAAGAGGGCGATGAATATAAATTATTGGAAAACGGCGGTTCTGTTTGTTGCGAATGTGCAAACTTAATGCCCGCAGGAACAATCCTGTCAACTCATATAGCAAAACTTTAAGCGAGTATTGCTATGAATGAAAGAATTATAAAAGCTGTTTGCGATAAGTACAGCAAGAAATATGATTGCACATATAATGTTAAACAATCAAATACAACCGATAGTATTTATATACGATTTTATTTTAAAGATGATAAAAGGTTTTCAATACGAATATCAAATCACAGAAAATACAACTCAAAAATTTCAAGCGTCAAACCTACAAAGGACAGGCTTGAAAGAATCTTGCGCAAAAAATTTATTAAGTACGAAATTTACAAGATTATAAATTTTAAATAAAAGGAGTACGAATTTTGAAAGTTATTATTAACAGTATTAAAATGCAGAACTTTAAAGGTTTTGCTATGGCGGAACGGAATTTTGACGGAGGGAAAGAAATAATAAAAGCAAAAAACGGTAGCGGCAAATCTACTTTTCGCTTTGCTTTTGAGTGGGTGCTGGGTTTAAATGTTGACGATGTTATACCGATGATTGACAACAAAGAAATACCTAACCTTAATATTTCGGTAGAGTTGGCATTAAGCATTGACGAATGCGATTACATATTTAAGCGCACGCAGAAAGAAGTTTATAGGACAAACAGAGAAACGGGCGTATCTGTAAAAACAAACAACGAAAGCTCTTATCTTATTGACGGCATAGAATTTACTTTGAAAAACTATAAAGAAAAAATAGCGGCAATTTTAGGCAACGCTTACGAAAACCTTGAAATGCTTATCTGCAAAGAGCGCTTTAATTCTGATACAACAAAATGGGGCTGGGCTAATAGACGAAAGGTGCTATTTGATATATGCAAAGTTGATGAGGTTTTAAATATGCTATCGGAAAAGCCTGAATATGAATTAATTGTGCCTGAAATAAAAAAGGGTTATTCAACGGCGGAAATTAAGAAAAGTATTACAAAAGAAAAACGGTCATACATAGAGGAACAAAAGAAAAACGATGCCAAAATCGAGGAAAAAATAACTGACTTGACAAAATACAGCGGCGTTGATTTTGATGTGCTTGAAAAGAAAAAACAGAAAATACTTGCAGATATAACCAAAATTCAAACACAAACAAAAAAAGAAAATGTTAATACCGTACTTGAAAGCAAAAATGCCGAGCTGTCTAAACTTGTAAGCGAAGTTACAAAACTACAATATGCCGCTTATCAGGAAAGAGATACAAAAAGCAAAATAGCGGCAAACGCTTTAAGGGAACTCAACTCAATTAAAAATCAAGGTGATTTATTAAAACAGGTAAATTTAAGATTTGTAAAAGAATTATCCGAATTAAACAATGAATTGACCGAAACAAACAAAAAAGTTTTCAGCGGTAATGACACTTGCAGTCTGTGCAAACAGCCGTTGCCTAAAAGTATGATTGAAACCGCTAAAAATGATTTTGAAGAAAATAAGAAAAAAACCGCAAAAAGCATAAAGTCCGATATTACAAAAATGCAACAGTCTATAAAAGAAAACGAGGAACAAACAAATTTATTGCGTGAGGATTACAAAGCAAAACAAACTGAATACGCCGCACTTAAAGCCGAAGCGGAAAAAGGCACAGAACCTAACGATAATATTCAAAAATTA
>JAQVOQ010000035.1 GCA_028702545.1 Clostridia bacterium | reverse complement strand
AAATATTGTTTGGAGCATGGTATTTTTTACTTTTAACAATATGTTTTTAGGAGTTGTCGTTTTAGTTTTAATAATCATTTCCGCTTACTTTTTAGTAAAAGAATTGTATCTTGCAAGTAAAACGAGCCTTTACCTAGCGTTACCTTATTTTATTTGGTTATTTTATGCATTTTTACTTAATTATGCCATTTATTTTTTAAATTAAATGTTTAAATAAGTATTAGAAAAAGAGCAGTTTGCTCTTTTTTTTGTTTTTAAATATATTGGTAATTTTTTACATATTTACTAAAATTTGTAACAAACTATTTTAAACAATGATTTTCTATAATTTGTCATTAAATATTATTAAAATAATATATAGTATAATTAATTTTTTAAAAGCTAATTAATTGACAAAACTTATGCATTGTTATATGATTGATATGATAAAAGCAAAATTCAAGGAGAATACCCAAATGAAACAAATTAACAAAATATTTTTAGTACTATTAATGGTTGCTAGTTTTATGATTCCTAGTTTTGGTGCTGCTATAATAGCGTATGCTGGCATAAGTCCTACAATAGGTGCAGAGATTACTATTATAAATATGCCCACTACCGGAGAGATTGGCACTAGTTTAAACATACCAAAAGGATCAAGTGCTGACGGCGACGTTACGGTTACTATAAAAGACCCAAAAGGCGTTATAGTTTTTGACTCGTCATCTGACCCACTATTGCCAGATGGTCCAAACAACACTTATATTTACAACCCACTACTAACTGGTACTTATAAAATACAATATATCGTAATTCCACTTGACGAAAATGTTTTGGCTACTACTTATAGCGATGAGTACAATATCGTTATAGCAGGTGACAAACCTACTATGGACTTTAATGCTAATAGTTCTGTATTGTTGCCAACTAAAACAAATTACGATTATTTAATTACAATTCCGTATCCAGAGGTTTTGGCATCAGATGGAACAGAAGTTGCCCTAGCTGATGTAGCAGATGATATTTCAATTACTGTTAAAGACCCACAAGGTGAAACAGTAGTTTTAGGTACAATTGATATCGCTGGTGTTAGTTATTATACCTTTACTCCACTTGAAGTAAACGGCGAAGGTGTTTATACTATTGACTATTATTATGCAGATGCAGTTTCAGGCTTAACTGCAAGAAAAACTTTTGAAGTAACAGTTGATAATAGTTTTGACCCAGAAAACATCGCTCTTAGTTATGTTTTAAGCGGTTCAATGCCAGAGTCAGCAGTTTTAGGCAGCGAGATAACTTTACCTACTGCCATTACAAGAAACTCAAACTCTGGAAATGAATTAATTAATACTTATGTTGAAGTTATCGTAACTTTCTTAAATCCAGCAGGCGATAATATCGTTTATACAGTTAACGACTTCAAGTTCACTCCAGCTTATAAGGGCGACTATAATATAGTATATAAAGTTTATGATTTCTTTGGTATTTTAGCTGACGAAACCTTAGGCGAATATAGCTATACGATTAAAAATGTTTCAGATACACAGGCACCACAAGTTATGGTTGCTGAAATTTATGATGCTCAATATATGGACGATGCTCAGTATCAATTCGTAGATGTTGCTTATGATATTCCAAGCAATGTTGCAGTTGGCACTACAGTTTATTTTCCAGCAATTCATGCTACTGATAATTTTAGTTTAAGTTCTGACTTAAATTATAAAAGAGCAGTAATTAATGCAAATAACACTATTACAGATTTAGATTTTGTTACAGACAATGAATATGATTATAACGAAACAGTTCCTTATACTTTTTTAGCAGAAGGCACTTATACTGTTAAATATTATGCTACTGATGAAGCTGGTAACGAAAGAGTTATTTCTTATAGTTTAAAAGTTATTGATGGATTTTTAGACAATGAAGCTCCAAGAGTTACACTTGCTAGCACTCCAAACTATGTAAAACCAGGCGACACTGTTAAATTTTTAAAACCAACAGCTGTTGATTATGTTAGTACAGTAAGTACAGACACAGTTGATAAAAGAGTAGAAGTGAAAACTTACTTCTTCCTAGAAGATAATATCGGTTCAGCAGTTGAAATTTTTGAAGATGAAGAAGATAGCAACTATTTAAGTTTTATTGTTCCTTACGAGGCAACAGAAAGTTATTTAACAATTTATGTAGAAGCAAAAGATGACGGATTAAACAATGCTAGTGGAGTTAACACTGGCACAAAAACAAAAATTGTTAATATATTTGATATAACAGATGTTGTTGCACCAAGTTTTGTGGGCGAAATTCCAACAATGGTTGAACAAGATCAAGGCACAGTTATCAATATTCCAACAGTTAAATTTACCGACAACAATCCAACATTCATTAGCGTAAAAGTATCAGTTAAGGACTCTAACAACAACAAAGTTAATGTTTCTGGTCTTCAACTTCAATATGAATTAGATACTTTAGCCCTAGGTGATGCCGACGGAATCAAAGTTACAGCAGGAAGATTTACAGCAATTTTAGCTGGAAACTACCGCATAACTTACACAGCGACAGATGTTGCAAACAATTCTTATGTTATTAGTTATGTTCAATATATCAACGACACACAAGCACCAAGCTTTAACTTAGGAGCAATTTCACAAAACATTGAAGTTGGCGAAACGATTACACTTCCAACACCTGTTATTATGGATAATGGCGTTGAAATAACAAATCAGGCGCTTACAAGCATTATGTTTATTGACAGCCCAAGTTATAACTTATCTCTTGCAACTTATGAGTTTACTCCACTTGAAGAGGGAACTTACAGCTTTAAATATATGGCTGAGGATGAGTTTGGTAATGCTAGCGAAAGCGCAGTTTACACAGTTACGGCGCGTGACAGTATTAATCCAATAATTTTACTTAATGAAGACATTGCCTTCCCATTAACAGCTCCACTTACAAGGGCGAGTGAGAATGACCCATACGACTCAATCTCTGTTCCAGATTTTACTCCTTATGATGAATTTAATGGAATTAAAGAATATTCAGTTATAGTTAAAAATCCAAATGGTTCAACAATACTTGACTCTAAAAATGGTGAAGGTTCAACAGGTGGAACATACCTATTTGTACCGACAAGAGATGGTAGTTATACAGTTACTTACTCTGCAACAGATTTAGCAGGTAATATTGCAACAGATGTAAGGACAGTAAAAGTAGGAGATACCGCAGCACCTGTATTGACAATCGGTAATCCAACTGTAAACAGACCAGCTAATCAAAAAATTGATGGTACAATTACACTTGACCTATCTTCAATTGCTATTACAGATAATAAAGATGGTTCAATTTTAACCACTGATTTTACAAGTACCGGCGAACAAAAATTCTCTGTTGTTTTAAAAGCACCAGATGGAACGACGGTTTCACAAGTTACAACTGGTTCTTATGATTACAATTTAACTCAATCAGGTGACTATACTTTAACTTATACAGCAATAGACGAAGCAGGTAACCAAAAAGTTGAATCTGTTGTATTCCAAGTTTCAGCAGATGAAATAGAAACGACAGTTCTTACTCAAACTTTAGGAATTATATTTATAATAATAGCTTTACTTGTTCTTGGCGGAGTAGTTGTTTACTTTATTAAAAGCAGAGAAATTATTGAAGAATAATTGATATTTAGATTATTAAAAAGTAGAAAGAAAGACTTTCTACTTTTTTTTGTTTTAATATTTTGTTAAAAGTTTGCCAAAGATTATTGTTAGTGTTATAATATTTTAAGTTATAAGGGGGTAATGTTATGTTAGATAAAGCAACTGCAAGCGTGCTTAGCATTGTTAACGATCAATGCAAAGAAGATATTTATGTTATACTTAAAAATGAAGACATAACACCTCAATTATCAAAAAAAAATAAACTTAGCGATGAAGGCATCAAAAGCACTATTGATTATTTGGCCGAGCGAGAATATATTAAACTTAAACATTCACAAGAAGGAACATATTGCTTGACGATGCTACCTAAGGGTAGACTTTTTAATGAAGAACAAATGACAGAAAAATATATTTTAAAACAAGAAAATAAACGCAATTTAAAATTTTTGTTTAGAATATCATTTTTATCAGCATTATTTTCATTTTTAGGTGCTGCAATAGCAGTTATTTTAGTTAACCGCATTTTATAAAAAAGGAGAAATATTTTGTTAAACAATTTAGAAAGAGCTATAATGCTTTTGTTATATGATAGATGTGCAAACAAAGAGTCTGTTTTACTTAGTCCAAGTCAAATAATTATTTCTCTTTTGCCTAAATATCAAATTACTATAAAAGCACTTGATAAAATTATTAATAACTTAGTGTTAGACGGATACATTGATGTTATAAATTCTGACAGCAAGGGCAAGCCAATTTATTGTGTTAGTTTGAAGATGAAAGGTATTGCCTTTAAGCGTGAACTTGTAAACCAAAAGAAAAATAACAGATATTTGTTAATCCGTACAGTTATATTAGCCGTTATAAGTGTTACCGTAACTTTAATTTTACGTGCTTTATTTTTTTAAAAATAAAACATTTGTTCTAAAAAATAGCTTATAAAAGTTGTTTAAATTTTTAAAATATGTTAAAATTGTTTTATGCTGGTAGGCATAAAATTTTTTTGTAGTAAAAGGATAATGTATGAACACATTTAAGTTGCATTCAAACTATAAGCCAACAGGCGACCAACCAGACGCTATTGTAAAATTGACTGAAGGGTTAGCTGATGGATTAAAAGAACAAGTTTTGTTAGGTGTTACCGGCAGCGGTAAAACTTTTACGATGGCAAATATAATTAAAAACGCTAATAGACCAGCACTAGTTTTGGCACATAATAAGACACTAGCGGCGCAACTTTGTAACGAATTTAGAGAATTTTTTCCTGAAAATAGGGTAGAATTTTTTGTAAGCTACTATGATTATTATCAACCGGAGGCGTATATTGCAAGTACGGACACTTATATAGAAAAAGACAGCGCAATAAATGAAGAAATAGACAGATTGAGGTATAGCGCAACGGCTTCACTTTTAGAACGCAAAGATGTTATTGTTGTAGCATCAGTTTCTTGCATTTATGGCTTAGGTAATCCAAAAGAATTTTTAGATTTGCAAATATCTCTAAGACCAAAGATGCATTACGGGCGAGATGAACTAATTAAAAAGTTAGTAAGTATTCAATATATGAGAAGTGATGATTTTAAACGCTCAACTTTTAGAGTGCGTGGCGATGTTATAGAAATTTTTCCCACTTATTCATCCGATATAATTTACAGAATTGAGTTTTTCGGTGACGAAATAGAAAAAATTAGTGAAGTTGAGGCTATAAATGGCAAAGTTTTATCAGTTTTAGAGCATATATCTATTTTTCCTGCAACTCACTATGCTGTTGGAAGCGAAAAATTAGAAGCCGTTTTAGGCAAAATACAAGAGGATGCTAGTGCGGAAGTGGAGCGTTTTAAACAAGAAAACAAGTTGATTGAAGCACAACGCTTAAAAGAGCGAGTTTTTTACGACCTTGAAATGATGAAGGAAGTTGGATATTGTAGTGGTATTGAAAATTATTCGCGTTATTTTGATGGAAGGATTATTGGCGAGCCACCTTTTACCTTGCTTGATTATTTTCCTAAAGATTTTTTGCTATTTGTTGATGAAAGCCATATATCACTTCCACAAGTTAGAGGTATGTATAACGGCGACAGAGCGCGTAAAAAGAACTTGATTGATTATGGATTTAGGCTTCAAGCAGCTTTTGATAATAGACCACTTAATTTTAAGGAATTTAATGCAAAAATAGGACAAGTGATCTATGTGTCTGCAACGCCTAGTGAATATGAATTAGAGCGCGCCGGACAAGTTGTAGAACAAATAATTAGACCGACGGGACTATTAGATCCAATTGTTGAAGTTAGGCCTATTGAAGGTCAAATTGACGACCTTATAGGCGAGATTAACGAAACGATTAAAACAAAAGGTAAAGTGCTAATTACCACATTAACGAAAAAGATGAGCGAAAAGCTAGCCGATTACTTGACAGATTATGGAATAAAAGTAAAATATCTGCATTCGGAAATTAAAACGTTAGAAAGAATAGAAATTATAAATGGTTTAAGGCGAGATGAGTTTGATGTTATTGTTGGTATAAACTTGCTTAGAGAAGGTTTAGACCTGCCAGAAGTTAAGCTAGTAGCGATACTAGATGCCGACAAAGAAGGATTTTTAAGAAGCGAAACTTCACTTATTCAAACGATAGGTAGAGCAGCGAGAAATTCTGAGGCAAGAGTTATAATGTATGCCGATGTTATAACAAAAAGTATGCAAAAAGCAATTTACGAAACCAATAGAAGGCGAGGCATTCAAAACGCTTATAATATTGAACATAATATAGTGCCAAAAACCATTATAAAAGGCATTAAAAATACGCTAGAAATAAGCAAAAAAGTTGACGATAAATTTGACAAGTGGACGAAAAAGGAAATTTTTGCTGAAATAGAAAAATTGACAGTTTTAATGAATATGGCAAGCAAAAATTTAGACTTTGAGCGCGCAATTGAATTAAGGGAAGAAATTTTAAAGTTAAGAAAGTTAAAAAGAAGTTAAATTGAGGGAAAAAATGCAAAAAGACATTGTAATTAAAGGCGCAAGAGAAAATAACTTAAAAAATATAAATTTAACCTTGCCAAGAAATAAATTAATAGTTTTTACAGGTGTTAGTGGAAGCGGTAAAAGTACGCTTGCTTTTGACACTATTTTTGCCGAAGGTCAAAGGAAGTTTGTTGAGAGTTTGTCTTCTTATGCTAGGCAGTTTTTAGGGCAAGTGCAAAAGCCTGAAGTTGATAGCATTGAAGGGCTTAGCCCAAGCATATCAATAGATCAAAAATCAACCTCAAACAACCCTCGTTCTACCGTTGGTACAGTGACGGAAATTTATGATTATTTAAGGCTTTTGTATGCCAACATTGGCACGCCTTATTGCCCAGATTGTGGCGAAAAAATTACCAATCAAACAATAGACCAAATTATTGACCAAGTGTTGGAACTACCAGAAGGCACTAAAATTATGATTAATGCCCCCGTTGTTAGAGGCAAAAAAGGCGAGTTTAAAAGAGAAATAGAAGGTTTTAAAAAGCAGGGTATAGTTAGGGTTAAAATAGATGGCGAAACTTATACATTAGAAGATGAAATAAACTTAGAAAAAACTAAAAAACACGATATTAGTTTAGTAGTTGATAGAATTATTTTAAAGGAAAATATTCAAAAACGCTTAACTGAGAGTGTTGAAACGGCGCTAAAACTAGCCGATGGTTTAGTTATTATAGATAAAGAGGATGAGGAATTGTTGTTTAGCACAAAACATTCTTGCGCTTCTTGTGGGTTTAGTTATTCTGAAATTAGCCCAAGACTTTTTAGTTTTAACAATCCTTACGGCGCTTGTGAAGAGTGCTCAGGACTAGGCTTTAAAAATGAAATTGACGAAAATTTAGTAATTAGAGATTGGAACAAAAGCGTGGCGGAGGGTGCGCTTACTTTAAGCGGTTGGAATGTTGACACAGGTTCAATAGGAAACGCTTACTTTAATGCACTTAGCAAAAAGTATAATTTTAGTTTAAATACGCCATTAAACAAATTGTCTCGCAAAATTGTTGATATTTTATTGTACGGAAATAATAATGAAAAACTTACGCTAAAATATGATAGCAATAAGTTTACAGGAAGTTATGAAACGACTTATGAGGGCATTATAAGGAATTTGGAGAGAAGATATAGAGAAACTCACTCCGACTTTATGAAGCACGAAATAGCTAAATATATGAAGGATTCGCCTTGCGGGGGTTGTAATGGACATAGGCTAAAAAAAGAAGCTTTATCGGTTAAAATTAATAACAAAAACATATATCAAATAACTGAAATGTCTATAAACGACCTATATGAATTTGTTGAGCATTTAAAACTTAATAAAACACAAATAAAAATATCGGAAAATATTTTAAAAGAGATTAAAGCTAGATTAAACTTTTTAAGGGATGTTGGCTTAACCTATTTAACGCTAGGCAGAGCTTCGGGCACTTTATCGGGCGGAGAAGCACAGCGAATTAGGCTAGCGACTCAAATTGGTAGTGGCTTAGTAGGCGTGTTATATATTTTGGACGAGCCTAGTATTGGATTGCACCAGAGAGATAATAAAAGACTGTTATTAACCTTAAACAAACTAAAAGAGTTAGGTAACACGCTGATTGTTGTAGAGCACGATGAGGAAACAATTTTGGCAGCCGACCATATAGTTGATATTGGACCATTGGCGGGCATTCACGGCGGACAAATAATAGCCGAGGGTACGGCTAGTGATATTATAAATAATAAAGAGAGTATAACGGGCAAATATTTGTCCGGCGAATTAAAAATTGGAGTACCAAAAAAACGCCGAATAATTGATAAAGGATTTATTGAAATTATTGGTGCTAGGCAAAATAATTTAAAAAATATAAATGTCGCGTTACCTATTGGCGTGTTGACTGCTGTTACCGGAGTTAGCGGTAGCGGAAAAAGTAGTTTGATTAACGAAATTTTGCTTCCAAAATTGTCAAATGAATTAAATCGTGCAAGGCACCTTGAAGGTCATTGCGATGCTATAAAAGGTTTGGAGGGCTTAGATAAGGTAATATCAATAGATCAAAGCCCAATAGGCAGGACGCCAAGAAGTAATCCGGCAACTTATACGGGAGTTTTTGACCCTATTAGGCAGTTGTTTGCATCAACTGCAGATGCTAAGGAAAAAGGCTTTAAAGCGGGGCATTTTAGCTTTAATGTTAGGGGACACGCCGGAGAGCGTGGACTGCGATGCGATCACCCCCGCCAGTTCCTTGGCGACGTGCAGGTCTCCGCTCGCGGCGGACTGCGCAACGATCACGCCGGCGAGCTCTACGCCCGTTCCGACGGACAAGTCGCCGACAAGCGTGGAGGTCGCAGCGATCTGGCCCGCCAGTTGCTTCGCTACTTCGAGCGCTCCCGCCGCCGTAGATGCCGCGACGACTTCACCCGCGAGGTACTTGACGACCGACAGTGAGGCGGACAGCGAGGATGACGCCGCGACAGATCCCGCGAGCTGCTTTGCCACGAGCAGGTCTCCTGCGAGCGCGGACGCGGCTGCGACGGAACCGGCGAGCGGCTTCTCGACGGAGAGCGCGGCCGCGGCAGCAGCGCTTGCCGCTACTGTGCCGGCCAGTGGCTTGGAAACGAGAAGGCTGCCCGCGATGGTAGATGCTACCGATACCGAAGCGGCGAGGGGTTTCTCCACGCGCAGCGCGGCGGAGAGTGCAGAAGAGCCGGCAACAGTCCCTTCGAGTTCTTGCGGTGTACCACCGGCGGCGGCCTCGTAGTCGATCCACTGCGAGTACTTGTAGGTATCTGAACTGAAACTGGCAGGCATAGGATCAGTAAACTGATCCGCGTACACCACACCAGAGTACTTGCAATACCTCGCCGTGCCAGAGTCGTAGTAGTACGAGTTTCCGTTCGGCGCCACGCATCCGATCCAATACTGAGTCGAGGCGGCAAGGGCTTTGTCACCATCCGCGTCGTTCGTTGACAGCCCGTTGTCTACATATGCAAACTCGTGCCACTCGATAGTATCCTGCCCTGATGGATCGTTTGATCCATTCGTGGCAGACACTGCCATCTTGTACACGGCCCCGCCGTACTCTGTACCGCAATAGACGTGAAACGCCGTGATGTTCCCGCCCGTACCGTCCGTGGTGTACGCGCCCCCAAGGATGTACCCGCCGCCGTAGGTCGCGGCTCCCTGAGTCGAGTAGCCAAGCTCCGGGTCCACCACGATGGGCTAAGCCGCCGCATTCAGCCATGCCTGTGGGACGGTGATCGTCAGCGTCCTGGCAACAGGGTCAATCGACAGATCGGCCCAGACCGTCTTTCCGTCCGCGTCGGTGATCTGCGGTCTGAAGATGTGGCAGAACTTGCCAGTCTTGAAACCGTTGTTCTGCTCTTTCCAGTACACCGCATATGAGCCAACCACGTTGTCCGGCTTGTGCGATGCCGCCACAAACTGCTCGAACGTCGAGCACCCATGATGGCTTTCGGCCCAATCGTCCTCGAGCGACTTCTGCTTCCAGAACTCAAGACCATCTGGGAAAGCAAGGGCGAGTGTGATTGTGTTCCTCGGCGGCTTCTTGTTTATCGTGAACTCGTATTCAAGGTTCCCGTTCGCCTTGACGTAGTACCGGTGCGACCACCCGCCAAGCACGATTTCCGCGACGCCCGAGGTCAGCACCGCTTCTTGGTTCGTCACGGTAAACGGGAAATTGATGTTCAGCCACGCCCTATCATTCCACTTCGACGCGTTGATGTTCGGGACGAACTTCCCGTCCTTCCCGCCGACCTTGACCCTGGTCGGAGTATCAGTCTCGGCCAGAATCGTGTCAGCGCATTTGGAAAGCCCATCCCAGGCCAGAGCCATCTACTTCACCCTTACCCTGATGACCTT
>JAQVOQ010000034.1 GCA_028702545.1 Clostridia bacterium | reverse complement strand
TAACGTTTGTTTCATATGTATATCGTGGATCGATATATGATTCTCTAACGATTGGTTGTGCCGCTAAATGGAAAACAAGTTCTGGTTGATATCTATCAAATACTTTTTTTAAATGTTCATAATCACGGATATCACCAATAATAGAAACCATTTGATTTTCAACTTTTGACAACTTAAAAAGATTTGGTTTTGTTGGTGCTTCTAGAGAATAGCCAACAACTTTTGCTCCAGAGTTAATTAAAATTTTGCAGAGCCAACTGCCTTTAAAACCAGTATGACCAGTTATCAATACAACTTTATTTTTATAAAACGATAAATCCATATTATTCTTTCCAAATCTTCCATGGAGCGTTACCGCTATTCCAAAGTTTTTCTAATTTTTCTTTTTCTCTTAAGGTGTCCATACATTGCCAATAGCCTTTATGGGTATATGCCATAAGTTGATTGCCAGCAATTAAAGATGTCATTGGATCTTTCTCAAGAACCGTTTCATCTCCTTCAATGCAATCAAAGAATGCTGGTTCAAAGACCATAAAGCCAATATTGATTAAGTCACCATCTAAATCTGATTTTTCTCTAAAAGCTTCGACTTTGCCATTATTAATTTCCAAAACACCCTTGTTTTGGGCAAAGTTATATACTGATACAGTACCTATTTTGCCATGCGATTTGTGATAATCTAATAGTTCTTTGATGTTAATATCGCCAACCGCATCACCATAAGTGAGCATGAATGTTTCGTTCTCCACATAATCTTTAATTCTTTTGATTCTTCCCCCTGTTTGGGTGGTTAAACCTGTGTCCACAATTGTGACTTTCCAAGGTTCTGTATGTTTCTCGTGAATAATCATTTTGTCTTTTTGAGTAAAATCAAAAGTGACATCAGAAGTAATAAGAGAATAATCCCTAAACCACTTCTTGATATAATCTTGTTTATATCCTGCGCAAACAATAAATTCATTAAATCCATATGATGAATATAGTTTCATAATGTGCCAAAGAATTGGCATTTCTCCTATTTCAATCATTGGTTTTGGTTTGAATTGTGATTCTTCTGATATACGAGTTCCAAGCCCTCCGGCCAAAATAACTACTTTCATACTTAAACCTCCAAAATATTATAATGGTTATTTATAATAAATAATAGTAAAATACTGAAACAGGAAATAAGTAAATGAAAAGATGTTTGATTATTGCCGCAAGCGATTTGAGTAAAACTGGAGTGCCAGCTGTTTTTATGAGAATAATACGTCACTTTTTAAAAAAGGGGTGGAAATTTGATCTTGTTTATTTTGATAACAATAACACCTATTATTTAGAAGAATTAGATAGTCTTGAGGTTTCAACATATTATTTCAAAGAAAAAAGTGGCAAATTTTTCAGATATTTTTCTGCAAACTTTTACAAAAAAATAGCAAAAAAGCTGATTAGTAAAGGCAAATATGATGTTGTACATAGTTTCAAAGAAAACGTTGGATACCCTTTTATAAAGCGAGCTAAGAAAATGGGTGTTAAAACAATAATTAATCACACAAATATAGCGTTCCACGGAACAGGGAACATTGCCAATCGTTTTTTGTTTTCGATAGAAAGGAATGCAATTGTTAAAAATGCCACACACCTAATTGGCTGTTCAAAAGAAGCTTGCTTATCGGCATATGGAGAAAAAGCTGCATCATTCCCGGTTTTGAATACATATGATGAAAATAAATTCTTGTTCTCTCCTGGCAATCCTAATGTTGAACCAATACGATTAATTCAAATTGGCGGGTTTTCGAATTTGAAAAATCAATTATTTTCGTTAAAAGTTCTCAAAGAGATGATTTCTCAATACCCAAATTCAACAATAGTATTTATTGGGGAAGAAATTGAGAAATCGTATTTTGATAAGATGAATTCATATATTAAAAACAATTCAATTGAAAAAAATGTTTTCTTTAAAGAAAAGAACTCTGATGTCTATTCTTCACTTAAAGAATCTCACTATATGATTTTTCCATCGAGAATTGAGGGTTTCGGAATTGTTGCCATAGAAGCACAAGCAACTGGGCTGAAATGTTTTGCTTCAACGGGTGTTCCAATGTGCACAGATGCAGGAAATATATTGTACCTACCACTCGAAGATGGAGAAATTGTTTGGAGTCAACACATCATTAACGATTTTGAAACGCAAAAGAAATTCAGAAAAAAATGTGATATGACCAGGTTTTCAAACGATATTATTATGAAGGAATATGAAAAAATATATGGATAGCAAAAAAAAGATTGGGATAGTGACTTTCCATAGCGCACAAAATTATGGCGCTAATCTTCAAGCAGACGCATTACAAAAATACATCAATGACAACATAGGCGAATCCGAGATAATTGACTTTAATCCTTTTAAAAAGCCGAAACACAGCCTAGTAAGAAAAGCCTATCAAATATTTAAAAGAATTACTGATACCAAATATAGACAAAACTATAGACGAAAAAAAGCATTCATCTCATTCCAAAAAAAACACTATACACTATCCGATAAACAATTTTATACAAATGATATTTGTGAAGACTATTTGTTAAAATACAAAACAATAATTTCTGGTAGTGACCAAATATTAAACACAGAATTGACAAATGGCTGTTCTTTCTATTATTTGCCTTTTTCTGGCAGTTACAAAAAAATAAGTTTTTCGTCTAGCTACGGAAAAGAAACGCTTTCAAAATTGGACATTGAATTTGTTAAAAAATATTTATCGCATTTCGATTATCTTTCTTTTAGAGAGGAGAGTGGTGTTGTAAACACCAAAAATCTATTGCCAAGCAAAGAAATACTTTTATCGTGTGATCCTGTGTTCTTGTTATCTGCCGAGCATTGGCTTAAATTGTCACACGAAAGCAATCTAAAAATCAAAGACAAAAACTATATCCTTCTTTATGCAATGGAAAAATCTGAACATATTGAAAGATGTGTTAATTTTATAAAAAGTAAGGAAAAGCTTCCTGTTTATGCCATATTTGGGGATGATACTATCGTAATTGATGGGGTAGATAGAGTTATAAACATAGCCGGTCCAGTAGACTTCCTAAAATTAATAAATGACGCAACATTCTTCATCACAAATTCCTTTCACGGCTCTGCGTTTTCATTTGTTTTTGGCAAAAATGCTTACATTTGTTCGCATTCAACAAAAAACACAAGAATAGAAACGCTTTTAAAAATTGCAAAGTGTAACGATAAAATATACAGCAACACTAGTCAATTTCCTACATTGATTAACGGAAAAGAAGGGTACAAAAACATCTGCAACAGCATAGTAGCCAAATCGAAAGAGTATCTTAATCATTCACTAAGATGATTTTTTATTTCTTTTTTTAAGAGAAGAGACTAGTGACACAATCTTATTTTTTAAATATGAAAATCCACTAGTGTTTTTGTAATAATAGTAACTTGCAGCATTCACAATAATTGTTACCACCACAGCATCAGCAATCAAAAGTGGCCATCCTGAAAAAGAAAATCTGTTGCATATTGCATAACACATTACAGCAAGAATAGCAAAGAATAACCATCGCTCCAAGTAAGTAAAGTAATATTCTTTTAATCCGGTCTTCAAAACATGCCTATAGACTATTAATGGATCATACCAGACAAAAGTAAGAAGTTTTGAGATAACCGTCCCTAAAACAACACCTATAATCCCAAAATAGTAAGTAAGTAAAATCGAGAAACCGATATTTATAATTGCCATGAATAATGGCCGCAATTTTCCATACCAAAAGAGTCCATTCGCATCTCTCATAATCGAACAAGGTCTTTGGAAATTTGTCAGTGTTACGCTGATAGCTAATGCAACAACCACTTCTTGGCCGAGAAGAAAATTGGTGCCCAGCCAAGAACTTACAAGCGGATTGAAGCAAATAATTAATCCAATCCCTAAATATGTCGATATCCAATAATATATATCTTGGACCGTTTTAAAAAATTGTTTTTTCTTTTCAATGCTGGAGTCAACCATTAGATTTCCAACAGAAGGTGTGATATTACCAAGACCATTCACAAAGAAAGAATCTGAATAGGTAATAATTAAATGATAGTTGGCATATATTGCAGCAGGAATTACTCCCAGCATTATTGAAATAACTATCGTATCTATAGTTGCTGATAAAGTGTTACTAATTTTGTAGAGAAAAAGAGCAAGAACGTTCTTTTTGATTGTTTTGTATTCATCTTTGTCAAGTTTGGCATTTTTGTCTCTTAAAAATGGGTATTTTTTCCCAACATAAATTGAACCAAAAACGTCTATAGATAAAGTTATAATAATAGCAATCCCTAAATAGACGAAATAATTTTTGAACAATAAGAGCGAGATAATTTGAAGAATTAGTTTAATTAATGAAGCAATAATTTGAACTATTCTAAACAAATAGTTTTGTTGAGTGGCATTAAGAAAATTTATTTTATAGCTGAAAAAATATTGAGATCCAGATTGGAAAACCAACATAAGATAAACAATTGAAACATATGGTATATCAGGCATTTCTTTTACGAACACATTTAAAACAGGTGTGAGGCAAGAACCTGCAATCAGAATAAAAGCGCCGACGCCCCAATAAATATTTCTGTAAAGCTTAATCAGAGCGGCAATTTTCGTTGTGTTGTTTTCGGCAATCGGCTTATATAAGCTATAAATAATTGCGGTACCTACGCCCAACTCAGCAAAAGACAAAATACTCAAAACACCTGAAAATGTGGAAGTGAGTCCAAGATATTCTGCTGCTAAGACATGCAAAAATACCCTTCTACAAATGACATCAAAAAGGAGAGTCAAGAACTGTGAGAGCAAAGAAAACACAACATTTCTTGAACTATTAACGAATCTTGATTTTGAAACAGTTGTAACAGCCATCAATCTCTCCTAACCCGAGTCGTAAAGGTTGTTTTTCCGACCTTTTTTTCAATTTCCTTAAACAATTCGCTTTTTTTTAGCCACTCTTCTTCAAATTGTAATCTATACATTTCTTGGACAAAAGAGTAAGCATCATCATAAATTCTTGTCTCCATATCATCAACAATTGTTTTTTTATAAAACGTTCCTGGTCTTGCTTTGTAATCTATAATTTTATTATCAGGAAGAACGGTGCTTATTCCATAATCTAAAAGGAATAACCTATTATCTTTTTTTCTAACAAGAAGATTTCCTTTATGAATATCGTTATGTACAATTTTATATTTTGAAAGAACATCGAGGATGTTAACAAAATCGCCGCACCACTTTTCGAAAACATCATACTTTTTCGTTTTATATAATGGCTTTAGATTGCCTATATATTCTTGAACAATTAAAAATGAATCACCGTTAAAACTTCTGTTTGTTAGATAAACCTTGGGTGAAAAAAATAATTCAAAATTTTGTTCAGCGATAAAAATCTCATTTAAAACAGTTAAATCATTTTTAGCAATCTTTACAAAACATTTTTTTCCGTGATAACGTGCAGTGTAATATCTTCTATAAGAGTGATCTAAACCAGAATCAAATTTCCACGAATCAAAGTTCCATATCTTGATATTTTTTAATTCATTTTTTTCAAGCCCTTCAAAATCATTCGCTTTTATAGATTGTTTGTATTCCTTCATGAATTTAAAATGACCATTTTTAAGACGCAATATGGTTTTACTATAAATGTTCTTAAGTAACCAATATAGAGGCTTAATACTTTTAATTATTTTTTTCATTTAAAATACCTCTAATGATATTTTTTGCATAAGCATAGGAATCTTTTCTTTTAATTTCGATAAGTGCGTTTATTGTGCAGTAATCTAATTCAACATTTTCAGAAATGTCAAGAGAATTATATAACGAGCTAACTCGAGAATTAGCTATTTCATTTGCCAACTTAAAAAATTTAATTTGCTTGCCAAATGTCAATGCAGTGGAAACACCATGATAAGAATTTGTTACTACAATTTCTGCGTCTCTAATAAAAGATAGCCACTTTTTTATGGATACGAATGATTTGTTGTATATTCCATGCCTTTTGTGTCTTGGTTCCCCAATAGACACAATAGGAATTTTGTGAATAGCTGCGAATTCTTTCGCAAACAACATTGCCTCATCATTATCCTCAATCAAATACAGCAGAATAAAACGTTTGTTAATCTTTTTAGCAGCAATAGAATCAAGAAAAGCATCGCCGGCCAAAATAATTGGATCAAGAGCATATGTTGCCTTTACACCGATTCGTCTTAAAGATTCAACGTTCGTTTCTTCCCTTACGGACACAAGCAAGAAGAAATTCAATAGCGAAGATATGTTGTATGATTTTTCAAAAATAGATAAATCATTAGTTCCAAAAGAGGGTGAATATGAATATTTTTTAACACTTAAAAGATTTGGAAGAAAGAAGTTTAAATCGCCTCCAGTTATGCTTAAATTCCATATTTGGTCAGAACCAACAATAATCCCTGAATAATCATTTTCAATGGAAGCAAAATTTTTAAAATCATATTTTCTTTTGCTTCTCTTCCATGATTTTTTTCTAAATGATTTATGGGTAATAATCATGAAGATACGATAAGGCACTTTTAAAATATCTTTTATTGAAAAATGCCTAAATAATTTATTAGTTTTTTCTAAACATTCGTTTTGATAGTTAATTATTTCTATCGCAATATCATTGCCGCAAATATGTTTAAAAACATAAAACATTGCGGCGGCTTGTAAATCAGTGCCATTATTGTTTGTTCTTGATGCTGTCAAAATCCCTATTTTTCTAAAAGGCATATTAGATGTAAACCTCGTAATATTTTCTAGTTGCAAATTTAGCTGAACGTAATCTAGCAAATGTAATTTTTTTGTTAACAAATTTTATTTCGAAAGACGGAATATAATTAATTTGAAAAAATGAAAACGCTATAGCTAATAAAACATATTCAATTTTTTTATTATATTGGACAAGAAATAATTGGAATAAGGTTATAAATAAAATAGATGTAAAAACACGTGGGTTTTTTTTGGATTCTTTTATTAAAGGGAGAATCATTAAAACCTCGAAAACAATAAGTGAAAAAATGCCATGGCATCCTAGAAGCTCTGCTATATTGTTGTGCGTAAAACTCCCGCTAGTAGCAGAAAAATGCGCCGTCATATAATATCCAAAACCAAATAAAGGTGCTTTTGCAAACAATCGCAATCCATTCAAAATAAACTCAAATCTAAAAGCAGAAGAATTGTCTATGCCACCATTCCCAGACACAAAGGTGTTAAAAATATTTTCTATTCGTGTTTTAAAATACGACATGAAATCGAATTGTAATAAAACAATAAATAGCACAATAGCAATAATCACGCCTATCACAATGAATAACTTTTTTCTCCCTTTTGTAAAGAAAATAGAGGCGGTACAAGCAACAAATAAAGTTGTCAGCATGTTTGAAATAGAACCTGTATATAGCATCAAAGCAAAAAATAAAATCGAAAAAGGAATGGCTATGAACATTAAAATTTTATTTTTTGATTTGAAAATAAAAGACAATGAAATAATGGAGAATAGAGCAAAAAATTCACCAAGATAGTTTTGGTCGCTTATCTCTGAACCAATCCTAGAAGAAAAACTCATTGAAACAATCTCGCTATGATATTTAATGACAAAAAAACCAGAAAAAATAACGCCGGCTATCAAAATGGCATAAAACATAATTTCTTTGTTTTTTAAACTCTTAGTGAACTGGTAAATGAAAAACGCCATCGCTGGGACAAGAACAATATTTTTAGGAAACGAAAGCAAAAGTCCATTAACAATTTGCGAAATGAAAACAATAATTATAAATGCAACAAGCAAATAACTAAATAAATCAATTTGAAAGGAACCATATTTTATCAGATAAACAATTATTGAAATAATCATCATGGAGGCTAATACAATAGTTATGTAGTTATAGGGTCTCTTTTCGGCAAACACTGAAAAAAGTATAAAACCAGCAAAGAAAAACAAAACTATGCCAGTGAGAATAATCTGAAGATTTAAAAGTTTCTTAACTTTTTCTTTACTCAACATACTTTTTTCTTCTCCTAATGAAAAAGTATATTCCACAACCTATTAACAAAAAGGTAACAAATAGAAGAATAATATTTCCAATATTATTAAATAGTAGTATCCCTGTTAATCTTAGTGATTTAGTTGCAATAAAAATGTATAAAAATATTTGGCACAAGAAAAATGGAGCAGCAACACAAATTGATGAAATGATAAACTCTTTAACCGAAGCGATAATCTCACGTGTTGCAAAAATGTAAAAAAAGCAAACAAGAATAAAACTAATCACAAGAAAGGGGTATAGAAAAACAACAAGAGCGGTTGGCGAGTTAAATTGCAAAACCGAAGTGTCAATCTTAGAGAAAGCTACTGGATCTTCACTTACCTTTTTGTATAAAGAAATGTTTATGCCTTTTTGTTGATAATTAGACCCTAGCACATTGTTAAACACCGATTTAAAATTCCCATAATTTCTATAAATGTCGAAGGCAAAAACGAGGGAGTTAGATTTAAACAAATCTGGATTATAAATAAAAATTCCATCACTGTTCCATTGGCCAAAGTGAATTTCATAATTACGATAGACATTTGTGACTCTAGTTAATTGTTCAGAGCTCAAATACTCAATCCCATTACTATCGATATAGACGTCGGAAATGGAACAACTAATTGATTTTTGATCGACATTAATTTTAAAAGTAAACGGTTCAGTATTGACTAATTGTTCAATCGATTTTCGAACATCACCATCATTGGATTCGAGAATGCCCTCGCTTTGAATGATAGAATACGCGGCAGAGAAAGAAATAATGGCCCCGTATTTAGCTTCATGTTTTGGAATAGATGTGTTTCTAGAATTTTGACTATTTAAAAATAACGGGAGTCCTAAATAAGAAATAAAAGAGGCGTTGTTGTCAGAAGCCACTCCAAATATGCTGGCTTTTTTCCAAGAACAATCATCACCAGCATCTACGTCAAAAGAATGAAAACCGCTTAAATCGCCAATTCCGTAAAAACCAGTGTACATCCTATTAGAAACACTGTTATGACAGTGATTCGAATATTGTCTAAATAAATTGTAGGTTTCATCCTTCTTTTCTTCAGAGTCTTCTACAACAGTAAACATTCTCAAATATTTATACGATTCTTGTTTTGACTTTTTGTCTGGTGGCAAGTTATCCAAATAAGAATATGATGGTTGGGATTTAGCTACATAATCCAACTCGAATAAAAAAGAATCTAGACGTGAATTGTAATTATTGTATCCAACAGCATAAGAAAAAAAGCAAAATAAAATGCTTGAGCAAGATAATAATACATATAGAAGTTTGAGGCGAGAAAGGAATACTCTTTTAATCTTCGATAGCATTTTCAAATAATCCCACATATTCTTCAGCGCATCTTTTCATAGAAAAGCGACGCCCATAAGTAGCATTATAAACGCTCATTTCTTTAAAAGCATCAACGTTTCCTAATATTTTTATAAACGCCTCAACAAAACTGTTAAAATCACCGTTTTCAACGAGAATTCCATTTTCTTTTTTAACGATATTTGCGATGCCACCAACATTTGTTGATACGACAATGCACCCTGCTGAGAGACCCTCTAAAATAGAGAGCGGATTAGCCTCAAATCTAGATCCCAAAGCAATTATTTTTGAATCGCGAACGATTTTCGACGGGCCATTTAATGCTCCTTTGAAATCTATAAAATTTACATCTAGTTTTTTTGCTAAATTGACGGTTTCATCAAACAGCTCTCCACTGCCTATAAAAGCAATTTTTAAATTACCTATTTTTTTAGACAATTCTTTAAAGGCTTTGACTAAGAATTCGTGATTCTTCTGATATGTAAACCTTGCGACCACAGCAACATCATATTTTCTATTTGTGATTGGAATTATGTTATCTTTTTCAAAAGGTTCTAAATCAATGCCGTTTTCAATGTATGGTACATATTTTCTTCTATAAAATTTTTTAGATTCCAAACTAAGGCTTTCTGTAATGGCAACAGGAATAAATCTTTTTTTCTTTAAAATGTGTTTGTAACAAAGTCTTACGAATGTATTTGAACATTCATCAATCGGAGCTAAATGCATTGTATGAAATACGAAAGGTTTTTTAAAACCAAATGGGAAAAATGTAGAAAAATACGAAGGAATTAAAGAATTATTCTCGGTATGAATAACGTCTGGTCTAAATGACTTAATTATTTTCCTAAGTTCACGAAAATTTTTGAAGTCTATGTGTTTCTTCTTGCTCAAAAATATAACGTCAATATTTTTTTCTTTTAAACGTTTATCAAAATAAGGATTGTGGTTTTTATAAAGTACCACAACTTTTACAATATGATTGATACTTAATTCCCTACAAAGATTAACAGCAAATGTTTCGCCGCCACCAATAGGTTCTAATGAACTTATAATTTCAAGTATTTTCATGCAGCAACTCCGAACGTGAACTGGTACCATTTTCTTGTACTTTATGTTCTTTGTAGTTATTGTATCATATTTGTTGATTCATGAGTCTAAATTGTATTGGGGAATAGCCTCCAAGTGTCAATTTAATACGATGGTGATTATA
>JAQVOQ010000110.1 GCA_028702545.1 Clostridia bacterium | reverse complement strand
CCGGCGAGTGTACGACCCGCTGCGGGCTGTGTGCGAATCATAAATCCGGCACGCTTCTTGCAAATATCGACGTGACGAACCGATGCAATGCATAGAAGTTTATACGATTATCCCTTACTAATTCTAATAGTTGATTAGGGCGAGCATGGTCAGGATTATAAACGCCTATTGCGTGTCCACCGTTTTTAACAGTTAGTCGCATTGCGGGAATATCGCTCTCACTATCTCCAATATAAACTATGTTAGAAAAGGGAATAGGGCGTAATTTTTTTTCCATAGGGTAATTTACTGCTTTATCAATAACATCTAACAGGCCTTTGTTTATTCTATATAAAAATTGTGTTTTGGTCGTGTAATTAACAGCTTGAGAAGGCCATATAGGTTCCTCTTTTTCGTTATAGATAAATTCGCAAGCATAAATTCTTTTAAACTCTTTTGCAATAGATGTACCTTCAATCATTGATGTTAAGCCAGAAGAAATAACATAATGCTCAATTTTAACGCCTAATTTTTCTCCAAATTCATTTATTCGCTTAAACCAAGTGCCAACTCCTTCAAACAATTCAACGTCTTTTCCGCCATCAATAAGCGTTTTTTTGGTAAGTTCAAAGAGGTGCTCCTTATAAGCTTGTATCATATAATACATATAACTATTTACAGAATCACAGAAATGTTTGTTAGAAATTTTTGCTGTTTCAGTCCAAAATTCATCTTGCGTAATACCAAGTTTTTGTATAAAACCGAATGCTTGCATATTATCAGGAGATAGAGTTTTGTCAAAGTCATAGCAAAGTGCTATTATTGTTGGTTTTTGATTGTTCATTTTTACCTCTAAATATTTAATTAATGTTATTATTTTATCATTATTATGGCATTTATGCAAGGTCTATTTTTAAATAGACTTATAGCGTAATTATAATAAAAAAACGAGCTATATGCTCGTTTTTAACTTTACAGTTTTTAAGTTAAATAAATTATGAGTACACTTGCGACAATTAGTAAAATTGAAACTATTGATAATATGAATGAAATTAATCCACTTGTAGTTTTTAATTTGTTTTTACTAATAAATAATGCGCTAAAATTAATTATTAAAGCAATTATTGCAATAAGAACAATATAAACGACTAAAATGACTAATGCAACTACTATAAAGCCCGTTTGAGCTTTTATACATAAAGTTTCTAGTATAACAAACAAACTGATTATAAAACCTAAAATTCCTAACAACAAACCGCTAGTTCGTGACCCGTTTAAAAGTGTAAAAACTGTTTTAAAGTTAGATTTAGGCAAGGCGCTTTTAATTTCTTTTGCTTTTATTTCTTTTGCTACTACTTCTGGTTGTTTTTTTGTTTTATTTGTTTTGACTTCATTAATTTCTTTTATTTGTTCAGTTTCAACGACTAAATTTTCTTTTGTAACTTGCTCTTTGTTTTCCATACAAACCTCCTAACAAACTGTTATTATATTTATTAATAAAATGTCAAAAATATGAGTTAAAGTTAAGATTAAAAGTTAACATAAAAAAAGTGCCACTATTTATGTGACACTTTAAGTTTATTTGATTTAAGAAATTATAACTTCATCATTTATAGAGCCGTCTTTGTTAGTTCTTTTATTCTCTTGCTTTTCTTTATATCTGCGTTCTTCTTCATAAATATCTTCCGAACGAGTTTTTTTGCTTAAACTTTTTAGATTAGCTTTTTCTATTGCATCAATTATTTTTATTAATATATATAAAGAGCCTCGTTGCTTACTGTATTTTTCTGTTTCACGCATTTTATTTAAGACTTTATACATTGAAACGTAATCATTAAACAAGTTAAATCGGTAAGAGGGTGTATCAAAAATTAATTTTTTATCCTGTTTTATAAACTTGTTTATTTTTATTTTTAATTTTATTTGTTCAGCCTTGTTTATAGGATATTTGCGTTTATCTATTTTAAAAATAAAATTGTTTCTTGGTTTTCTTAAATTATACAAATTTCTATAATCATACTTTTTAAATTTTCTCATACATAATCCTCATAATATAATTTACTATTATTTTAACACATTATATTATGATATGCAATAGAAAAAATGAAAAAGTGATTATCTAAAGACTTCGGCCTTACAAGTACTTACAAATTCAGGATTTGTTCCACCAGTACTAGTTGTAACAATCATTCCATACTCACTTTTTACAATAGTACCGTTGGCAATCGTTTGACCGCTAGCCCTGATATTAACTGTTGAGCCAACTAAATAGCTTTCTCTTATGCTCTTTTCACATTTTGCTCCGCAGTCAGTAAGAGCAGGAGTTGGTGCAGTATTATAAATGATTTCATCATTATAAGTTACACCCGAGATACTAACGCTTGCAATTCGGCAAGTAGAGATTCGAGCTTGAACAACTCCTGAGGCATTTACAATCTCTAAAAGACCATTATCTGGAGATATAACTAGCCCGTTTAATCTACCACTAGTTGCATTTCCTGTTTCTGTAGTTATAGTTGCGGTATTAGTAGGGTATAGGGCAGTTAATTGAGTTAAAATATTTTTCATTTGTTCTATGCATAAGCATTGCGTCGTAGTAGCAGCGTCACCTTGAGGGCCTTGCTCACCTTGAGGGCCTTGTTCACCTTGAGGGCCTTGCTCCCCTTGAGGGCCTTGTTCACCTTGAGGGCCTTGTTCACCTTGATGTCCTGGTTCC
>JAQVOQ010000109.1 GCA_028702545.1 Clostridia bacterium | reverse complement strand
CCTCAATGATTTTAACTACCGAATGTTTAGTAGCTGATATTCCTAAAAAAGAGGAAGCAGTAGCTATGCCAACTGGAGGTGGTATGCCAGGAATGATGTAAGAGATATTGTTACCGCTGATAAAAAATAAAAAGCCCCTCATGAAAGTGGGGCTTTTTTATTAATTAAAATGGAGTTGAACGGCCCCCTTTTATATTTCTTTTTATTTATTATAATAAAAACCAATGTTAAAAATTTTAAATAAAAAAAATATTGTTAATTTAATCTTTGTTTTAATTATTTTACTAGCAGGTTTTTTAAGAGTTTATAGGCTTGGGGAAGTTCCTAAAGGATTGCAACACGATGAGGCTTCTTTTCTAATCAACTCAAGTTCAATCTTAGAAACTTTAAAAGATGAAGATGGTCAATTTTTACCTATTCAACTTAATTCTTTAATGGATCCTAAGCCGGCTTTATATTCTTATTTACAAATTCCTTTTTTAGTAATTTTTGGCAATAACACTTTTGCATCACGTTTACCATCAGCTCTGATTGGCATAGTTTCAATTTTCTTATTTTACTTACTAATTAAAAAATTAACTAAAAATAACAGTTTAGCTTTATTGGGGATGATTTTATTGAGTGTTTCTCCTTGGCACATTGTCAACTCACAAGCCACGGAGGAAGTAATTCTTAGCTTTACGTTTTTACTTGCAAATTTAATATTTTTTTTAAAAATTACTAAGGATAAAAAAATAAATTTAATCTACTACATTCTGTTTTTTTAACTGCTCTTTTGGGAATGTATAGTTATCACTCAAATAAAATTGTTTTATTGGGTTTTTATAGCACTTACTTGCTTTTGAATTTACTGGTGAAAAATACTAAAAAAGAAGTTAAAAAAAGATCACTAATACTATTTCTTTTAACTTTCTTCTCTTTTCTTTTAACTCTTAGTTCGGCTTTGACTCGCTTTTCAGCCATTGGAGTTTTGGGTAATGATTTGCCAAAAGCTTTGATTTTTGAATTTACTACTAAAAGTACTGGGCAAACACCACTTTTATTGATTCGTGCGTTTTATAACAAACCTTTTTTCTATTTCAGATATTTTTTAGAAAATTATTTAGCACATTTTGACTTGAATTATTTATTTGTTAGTGGTGGAGCAACCAAAAGATTTATTGTTTTACAACACGGCTTATTTTATTTTTTTGAAATTATCTTTTTATTTTTTGGTTCTTTGCAATTATTAAAAAATAAAAAATATAAAAATTTAACTTTTATTATTTTAACTTTATTAATCTTAACACCGATTCCAGCAGCTCTAACAATTGAAGAGATTCCTAGTAGCATTCGACCTTTTAACTTAATTTTACCTTTAATACTGATTGTTATATTAGGTTTTGAATACATTTTTAACTTGATTAAGAATATAAAGCCTAGCTGGAAGTTTTTATTGATTATTTTTACAACTTTGGTGTATGTTTGGGGTCTAGCTTATTTTATTCAACAATATTTTGTGCTAACACCAATTCTTAGTGTTAGTTATAGAAGTCGGAATTATGAGATTACTGCTCTTAGGATTAAGGATAAAATAGATGATTACGATAAAATTGTTTTTACTAATGACTTAAGAGGGGTATATATTTACTTATGGCTAGAAGGTTTAATTTCTATTCCAGAGATTCAAGTTCAACCCCTAGCTCGTTATCAACAAAATTATTTTTTAAAAAAGTTTATTTTTTCTCAAGACTCATGTTCTTTTCCAGATTATGATGGAAAAGTGCTCTATGTTACACCTGCCAGTTGTCGCTCTCATCGTCCAAATAATTTAAAGACTTTAGAACAAACTTATCTTGATGATGGAGTAGAATTGGGCTTCTTATTTAGTGAGAAATTAAAATAATAACAATTAGATATAAAAATATTTTTCGTAGCGAGGGTGAGAGTTGAACTCACGACCTTCGGTTTATGAATCCGATGCTCTAACCAACTGAGCTACCTCGCCGCTAATGCCATTAATTGGCTATTCTATTAATCGGGGATATTTTAAGGTTTTTTCTCTTGAAAAACAAGCAGGGCTTAGGATATAATAGTAATCATCAAAACGCGGGATAGTGTACGGTGCACGTGGGGCTCATAATCCCACAGGCTAGGTTCGACTCCTAGTCCCGCAACATTCAATAACAAAAACGACCTTGAGTCGTTTTTTTAAATCTTTCTTGAATCATATGCCCAGTGCAACAATGCTTGCCGTTGTTTGAGTCGACAACTTAAATCACCCTTGATGCAATTTTTTTTCACTTGAGCAATATGTCGTTTCATTGCTTTCCAACGTTTAATTTGTCGCCGGTCTTCTTCTGCCAAGCGCCGACCCATAAAGTAACGGCAATACCACTGAAACCAACCGCGTGGATCTTCAAAATAAATCCAGCCCTTTTTTTGCCAAACACTAAGTGGTTGACTGGCATCAATGTTAAAAAAATTTATTTTTGGGTTCTTTTTTTCTGGTGAGAGCTTAGCATCTTCAAACCAGGATTTTGGAAATTCAGCGCGACAATCAGTCAAGTAGCGACCACCAAACACCCCTAGTTGCAGCATCTCTGCTGGGTTTAATTCAGGCTGAAATTCGGCGGGAAAATTTTTACCTTCTTCTTCACTTAACAAATAATGATAGTTTTTTTGAATTTTATCATTGACTTGAATAACGACAGGATTCTTTTTCATAGGTGATTAACA
>JAQVOQ010000033.1 GCA_028702545.1 Clostridia bacterium | reverse complement strand
CCGAATTTAGAAAAACTAGGTTTAAAGAATATTGATGGTATTAATTTGAATACTGAGCATAGAGTAGTAGGCAATTATGGCAGGCTTAAAGAATTGTCACCGGGCAAAGACACTACTACTGGTCACTTGGAGATAAGCGGAGTTGTGCTTGAACATCCTTTTCCAACTTTTGAGGAGGGAATACCTCAAAAAATTATGGATTTAATTGAGCGAACACTAGGCATTGGTTTGCTTTGTGGTCAAGCAATATCTGGAACAGAGGTAATAAAATTATACGGCGAAGAACATATTAAAAACCGTAAACCTATTGTTTATACTTCGGCAGATAGCGTTATACAAATTGCAACTCATGATAGGATCTATTCTATTAAAGAGCTTTACACAATGTGTAAAAAGATGAGGGATGTTATGCAGGGTGAAATTGGCGTTGGAAGAATTATTGCTAGGCCTTTTAACGGCGCCAGTGCCGAAACTTTTTACAGATTACCATATAGAAAAGATTTTGCACTTGATCCACCAGCAATAACTATGTTGAGTAAGTTGAAACTAAAAGGTTTTGAAGTTGTTTCGGTTGGTAAAATTAAAGATATTTTTAACGGCGAGGGTGTAACGAGGTCATTAAGTGCAAAAAATAATGAGCAAGCTATTTTGGCTATTAAACAAGCCATTCAAAGCAATCCTAATGGGCTTATATTTGCAAATTTAATAGACACAGATATGTTATTTGGTCATCGCAATGATGCAAAAGGTTATAAAGAAGCGATAGAAAAAATTGATTCTGAGTTATTAAATATTATAAAAATGCTAAAATATGAAGATATTATTATAATAACAGGCGATCACGGTTGTGACCCAACGACTGTTTCTACAAATCACTCAAGGGAATATACGCCGCTATTAATTTACGGACAAGCTTTAAATAAAGGCGTAAATTTAGGTACATTAAACGGCTTTAATCATATTGCCAAATTGATTTTAGAAGTGTTTGGTTTAGAGGGTCATTCAATATTGCCAAAGTTAAAAAAATAAAGGAAACACAAAATGGAAAAATTGATAGATAACATAATTAAACAAATTAATAAAAAAGTAAACACAAAACCAAGCGTTGCTGTTATTTTAGGCAGTGGGCTTGGTAGTTTTGTAAGTCAAATTAAAAATAGAGTAGAAATTGCGTATTCAAGTCTTAAAGGTATGCCGGTAAGCACTGTGGCAGGACATAGTGGCAAGTTTATATTTGGCGAAATTGAAGGTAAAAGTATAGTAGCTATGCAGGGTAGAATCCATTTATATGAGGGATACACTGCAAAACAAGTGACTTTACCTATATATTTATTTAAAAAACTTGGCGTAAAAAGTTTAGTTGTTACTAATGCCTCAGGCGGAGTTAATGAGCTATATAAAGCGGGCGATTTAATGGTAATTTGTGACCAAATTAACTTGACGGGTCAAAATCCACTTGTTGCTGGCGCTACTATTGATTATGGTGTTAAATTTATTGATATGATGGACGCTTATAATAAAGAATATATAAAATTATTAAATGATATAGGTAAAAAGCACAATTTAGAATTGAAAAATGGCACCTATCTTCAACTTTTAGGGCCATCATATGAAACGCCAGCAGAAGTAAAAATGGCAAGAATAATAGGCGCAGATGCCGTTGGTATGAGTACAGCTGTTGAAGTAATAGCTGCGGCTCAAGCAGGGCTTAAAACTGCTGGAATCAGTGTGGTTTCTAATATGGCAGTAGGAATAACGGATGAGAAAATTAGCCACGAAAAAGTGCTTAAAGTAATGAAACAAACAGAACAAAAATTCTCACTTTTATTATTAGAATTTATTAAAAAATTAAAAAAATAAATTTCATAAAAATTGTTAAATTTAGCCACTTAAATAGTGGCTTTTTTTACATAAAAACCCTTTGTTTTACAAATAATATAATTAAATAACAAATAAGGAGGGATTATGAGAAAAACCTTTAATATAATATTAATTTTACTACTTACAGTAGCCACATTATTCTCATCAGAGCAAACATCAATAGCATATGCTAGTGCTAATGAAACAATAGTTCCATATTCAACAAAAGCCTATTTATTAGTAGACTATAACACGGGAACTATACTCGCTAGCAGTAACGAGAGTGAAAAACATCAAGTAGCAAGCATTGTTAAACTTATGACGATGTTATTATCACTTGAAGCTATTGAAAATGGTGCAATAAACTTAAATGATAAAGTTATGGCAACAGAGCACGCTTCTAGTATGGGGGGCTCGCAAGCATTTTTGGATGCAGGGCAAGAATATGTTGTGTCTGAACTGCTAAAAAGCATTATTGTCGCCTCAGCAAATGATTCAAGCGTACTTATGGGAGAAATAATTGCTGGCAGTGAACAAAATTTTGTAAAAATTATGAATGATAAAGCAAAAGAACTAGGTATGCACAACACTTTATATGTTAATGCAACAGGACTACCTGATGCAAATCAATATTCAACAGCTGGAGATACTGCAAAAATTTTAAAAGAAGTAATGAAACATAAGAATTATTTTGATTATAGTACAATTTGGATGGATAACTTCTATCATCCACTTGACGGCAGGGCAACAGAACTTACAAATACCAACAGATTAGTTCGTTACTATAAGGGTTGCGATGCAGGAAAAACAGGTTATACCGATGAAGCAGGTTATTGCCTTGCTGCTAGTGCTCAAAAGGGAAATATGAGGCTAGTTGCCGTAACACTAGGCGCAAATAAAAGTAAAGAACGCTTTGAAATTGTTTCAGAATTATTAAATCATGGCTTTGCCAATTTTAAAAACGAACATATTTTGGAAAAAGGCGGAGAACTAGATGAAATGGTAGCCTTAAGGGGTGGTTTAGTAAATAAAGCCAAGCTTACAACTAGTGAAGATTTCTATTATATAGCCAAAAAAGGCGAAGAAGGCAATTTTGAGATTAAATTAGAGTTGCCAAAAAGTTCAAAAGCACCTTTAATGGCTGGCGATAATGTAGGACTAGCCTATGTTATTAAAGATGGACAGGTAATAGGAGAAGTTTCCGTTGTTGCTTATGAAAACAATAACGAACAAACACTAAAAGATGTTTTGAAAAGAGTTTTTGCAAGTTGGAACATAATTAAAAATTAAAAACAGTAAAAAATTACATAAATCAACAAAAAAGAGAGTACTATGCAAACTCTTTTTTGTTTGCATAGTACTTAAAATAGTAAGAATATAATTGCAAAAAAAAATAATTTTTGCTATAATGAGTTAGTTAAAGGAGATTGTATGTTTAATATACTAAATGCGTACTCGGGCAACCAAGCAATAATTGCAATACTCGCTTTTTTTATAGCAATTTTGTTTTCGTTAACTATTCATGAATTTTCGCATGCTGCAGTAGCACATATGCAAGGCGATTTAACACCAAAAGCTTATGGAAGGCTTACATTAAACCCTTTTAAACATATTGAGCCTATGGGTATGTTGATGTTGTTAATAGTTGGTTTTGGTTGGGCTAAGCCCGTGCCGATTAATCCTATTAAGTTTAAAAACTATCGCAAGGGTATGTTTTTTGTGTCTATTGCTGGTGTTACTACAAATTTTATTATGTTTTTAGTGTTTACCGCACTTAATGTTTTGATTGTTAATGGTGCTATTGTAATAGATTTAGAAACTTCTTTAGGTTTTTTTACATTTATACTCGTTAATTTTATCGCTATAATAAATTTGAGCTTAGCAATTTTTAATTTACTTCCTATTTTTCCACTAGACGGCTTTAATATGGTTAGTTCATTTAGCAAAACACATAACTCATTTTTGCAATTTATGCAAAAAAACGGCACAATAGTGTTGATAGTACTGTTATTGTCAGGCATTTTAGAACTTGTTATATCAACTGTTTATAACTTTATTTCACTTCCAGTAACAAATTTTTTTACAAATCTATTTTTTTAAAGGATTAACATAAATGAATTTAGAAGACGAAGACCAAAATTTAATAGAAATAGCAGAAGAGACTTCAAGCGATAATTATAAATTTAAGTTACAAAACTTTGAAGGCCCGCTAGACCTGTTATTGCACCTTATTAAAGGTAGCAAGTTAGATATTTACGAAGTAAACTTATCAGAGATTACTGAGCAATATTTGTCATATATGGCAGAACTTGATGCAATTGATATGGAAAGAGCGGCCGACTTTATTGAAATGGCAGCAACACTAATTGAAATTAAAAGCAAGGCACTACTTCCAAACGATGACGAGGACTTGGACGAACCGCAGGAAAATCAAGAAGATTTGCTACTTAGGCGTTTGCAGGAATATAAGTTATTTAAAGAAGCAGGCGAAAAACTATCGGAAAATGAGAATGTTAATAGGTTTTATAAAGAACCCGATAAAGCAGCGGGCGATTATAGAGTTGTGTTAGGTCAAATGAATATGCAAAACTTATTAAATGCTTTTACAAAACTCCTTACTAAAATTGACAAAGAAGAAGTTAGCATTATTCCAAAAATGATAGAAAAAGATAGATTTACAGTTGAAGAAAAGACTTTTGAAATTCAAACGAGATTGATAAAAGAAAAAAGAATTAAATTTTCGGCTCTTCTTGAGGATGATTTTTCAAGATCAGAGGTTATTACAATATTTTTAGCACTTCTGGAAATGCTTAAGGGACAGGAAATTTTGGTTGAACAATTAGATAAATTTGGCGAAATTGAAATTATTAAATGTGAGGATTATATAAACAGCTATGAATAATTTAAAAGAGATAATTGAAGCAATTTTATTTGTTTCAGGCGATGGAATAGAAAAAGTAGATATAATGGAAAAACTAGGCATCTTAGAAGATGAGCTTGATGTTGCCGTTAAAGAATTGCAACAAAAATATAACGAAACTAGTGGTGTTAACATTATAACTTATAGAAGTAAGGTGCAGATGTGCTCAAACTCAGATTATGCTGAGGATGTTGCAACGGTACTAAATCCTATTCGTGAGCGTAAGTTAAGCAAAGCTATGCTTGAGGCCATGGCAATTATTGCATATAAACAACCAATAACCAGGTTAGAAGTAGAAAATATTAGAGGTGTTAACTCAGACTATGCACTGCAAAATCTAATGAAACATAACTTAGTAGAAGTAGTTGGCAGAAAGGAAGCATTAGGAAAACCCATGTTATTTGGCACGACTGACGATTTTTTAAAGCGTTTTGAACTTACCGACTTAAAGGATTTGCCAGATTATGATGATTTAATAGAAAGTATTGCAACAATAAATGCCGAAAAAAGTTTTACCTTGTATAATGAGTTTGAAATTCCTGAAGAAGATGAAGACCAACAGGTTTTAAACAGTGAAGAAGAGTTTGAAAGACTAATAAAACAAAGCGATGCAAACAGTTTAAAAGAAGAAGAGGAAGGCAAAAAAGCTATTAGCGAAAACTAAAATAAAAAGTTAATATTAAAAAGAAGTGTATGAATAATAAATTCATACATTTTTTTTAGCTTTTAACTAATAATAAAAGTATGATAGTTTTTATTATTTTATTTGGTTTATTATTTGTGCCTATAAATTTGAAGTTTAAAGTTTTTTACGACCTTTTTAATAATACCGGAAACTTTAAATTTTTGCTCTTTAATAAAATCAAGCTAATAAATGTAAATTTAAGATTAATTAATAACAATATTGAAGTTACGACTAAAAAAGGTAAAAAAATATTGTTACCACTAAGTGGTTTTGACGCCAATTTAGAGTTTTATAACCAGTTGCAAAAAGCCTTGTTTAAAAGGTTAATAGTTAAGAGGTTTTACTTAACAATAAATGTGGGTGTAAGCGAAAATGCATTTTTATCTAGTATGATAAGCGGTTATATTCAAGTATTCTTATCAATAATCTTAAGTTATTTTAGTTATAAAAGTGGTGAATTTAAACCTATCACAAAAATAAAAACGCATTATAATGAAGAGCGGTTAAATGCAAGGCTTAAAGGTCAAATTAATATATCAACTATTGGTTTGTTTTTAAGCATCATAAGAGCATGGATTAAAAAAACACAAAAAGCAAAAAAGGAGAGTAATGTTTATGGAAGATAGACAAACAAGTAACAAGATAGAGCAGATTATGAAGAGTGCAATGACTCAAATAAAAAGCATTATAGATGTGAATACGGTTATTGGAAGTCCCATAAAAACAGAAGATGGAACGACTATAATCCCTATTACAAAAGTAATTGTTGGCTTTGTTGCGGGAGGTGGCGAGTATGAGACTAATACTTTTAAGTCCAAAAAGCAAGAAGCTAATCCTTTTGCGGGAGGTTCTGGTTCAGGCTTTAACATTGTGCCTGTTGGTTTTTTAATAAAAGAAGAATCAGGATATAAAATGATAAAAATAGATAACCTAATTGCCACAACTAGTTTATTTGAAGTAATTGCAAAAGCTATAAACGGCTGGTCTAATATTACAAATAAAAAAGAAGAGGTCAAAGATAATGAAGAATAATAAACTTTTTTTAACAGTCGTACTACTTTTAGTGCTGATGTTTATGTTTAATATGTATATATATAACAAAAATTCTGATTTTATAAAAGTAAACGCTTATTCGGCAAGATCAGTTGCTGTTTTAGATGTTAATTCAGGTAGAGTGTTATTAGCACAAAACGAGCATCAACAACTCGCTATGGCATCAACAACTAAAATTATGACGGCGATTGTCGCTATTGAAAATAGCCAAAATTTAGATGAAATGGTAAATATAAATGATAAAGCAGTCGGCATTGAGGGCACCTCAATTTATTTAAGGAAAGGCGAAAAAATGCCGCTAAGAGAGCTGTTATACGGCTTAATGCTAGCCTCAGGCAACGATGCATCGCTTGCAATTGCTTATCATATTGGTAAGGGAGATTTAGACATTTTTATTGACTTAATGAACGAAAAAGCGAGGGAAGTTGGTGCAAAAAATACACTCTTTGCTAATCCTCACGGACTAGATGCTAAGGGCCACTTTACTACTGCTTACGACTTAGCTAAAATTACAGCTTATGCACAACAAAATGCTGACTATGCGGATATTACAGGCACAAGAAAGGTTCAAATAACCTCAACACCTGAGGGTAATAATAGGTTTTTGCTAAATAAACAAAGGTTACTTAAAAGCTACGAGTGGTGCATAGGTGGCAAAACAGGTTTTACTGACAATGCGGGCAGATGTTCTGTTTCTGTTGCCAAAAAAGATGGATTAGAACTAGTTTGCGTCGTACTTAATTCGCCTAATATGTTTGAGGATAGCGAACAAGCTTTTAACAGTGTTTTTAACAATTATCAAAGTGTTGAATTGTTAAAACCATATACTTATATAGATAGTTTGCCAGTAGATGATGGTAGAGAGCAAAAAGTTAAATTGTATTCGGAGAAAGGTTTTTCTTATCCACTTGCTAAAGGTGAAAAAGAGCAAATAACTATAGAAAAAGAATTGCCACAAGTATTAAATCCGCCACTAAAAAAAGAACAAGCGGTAGGCGAAATTAAAATATATCTAGGTAAAGACTTGCTTTTTTGCGAAAATATATATACTATTGAGAGTGTTGAAAGTATAGAGCTTGAAGACAAGATAAAGGAAATAATAAAAAGATGGTTTTACGACTAACAAAAAAGGAATAACAAATGAGAATTAACAAATATTTAGCTACTTGCGGTATAGCTTCAAGAAGAAAGGTAGAAGAGTTGATATTAGCGGGCAAGATTAGCGTTAACGGCAAAATCGTTACTAATTTAGCAACCGATATTGATATAACAAAAGATAAAGTTAAAATGGACGATAGTGAAGTTAATTTAGTAGAAGATAAAGTTTACTATTTATTAAATAAGCCTAAGGGTTATATATCATCAGCAAAAGACGATAAGGGCAGGAAAACAATTTTAGAGTTAATTGATACCGATGAACGCATTTTTCCAGTAGGCAGGCTAGATTACGACACCGAAGGGTTGATTATTTTAACCAATGATGGCGACTTATCACATAAACTGATGCATCCGAGCCACGAAATCGAAAAAACCTATGTTGCGAATATTAAAGGCCCACTTTTAGAGAGTGAACTTGCAGTTTTAAGGTCGGGTGTTATAATAGACGGCGTTAGAACGGCAAAGTCTAGTATTAAAAAACTTAAATATGCCGAGGGTGTTACAAGAGTTCAATTAACAATCCACGAGGGCAGAAACAGACAAATAAAAAAAATGTTTGAAGCAATAGGAAAAGAAGTGTTATTTTTAAAAAGAGTAGCGATTGGCGAAATTAAACTTGGTGGACTATCAAGAAAAGAATATAGAAAATTAAGTGAAACAGAAGTTGAATATTTAAAAAAAGCATAAACTAAAAAAAAGAAAACCATTTTTTTAAAATGGTTTTTTTATGGGTTGCTTTTATTTTTGTTTTAAGTTATAATTTTTTAAATAGAATAAAAAAAGGAACAGAAGTTTAATGCAAAACAAAAAACTCATATCAGTGGCAATAGACGGGCCAGCAGGAGCAGGCAAAACAACTGTTGCAGAGGCAGTATCAAGTAAGTTAGACATTCTTTATCTTAACACTGGCGCAATGTATAGGGCTGCGGGTTTACACGCTCTTAGACTTAATATTGACCCGTTAAATGAAGAGGATGTGCTAACTTTTTTACATTCCTTAAATATAGATGTAAAGTATGTTAACAAAAGGCAAAGAACGCTGTTAAACGGCGAAGATGTTACCGACTTATTATCCAATGAAGCGGTTAGTGAAGCGGCTAGCAAAATTAGCAGTTTGCCTAGTGTTAGGATTAAAATGGTAGCAATTCAACAACATTTGGCTACAAAGCAAAGCTTGATAATAGATGGTAGAGATATAGGTACTGTTGTTTTACCAAAGGCTAGTTACAAATTTTATTTAGATGCAAAACTAGAAGAAAGGGCAAAAAGAAGATATAAAGAATATTTGCAAAAAGGCAAACTAAACGCTGATTATGAGCAAATTTTAGCCGATATGAAAGAGCGTGATTTTAGAGATACTACAAGGGAGTTTTCGCCCCTAAAACAAGCCGATGATGCTATATATATAGATTCTACAGTTATAAGTATACAAGAGGTTGTTAAAAAAATATTAAGTTTTATTATTAAATAGGAGAGATTGATGTTTTATTATTTTATCAGAGCACTGTTTTATTTGCCTATAAAAATATTTTATCCAACAAAGATTGTTGGCAGACAAAATTTGATTAACGGCAAAAGCATCTTGATTTGTAACCATACGAGCAATTTAGACGGAATTATTATAGGCGTAAGTTTAAAACAGCAAATTAGTTTTTTAGGTAAAGCTGAATTATTTAGAACAAAAATCTCTCATTGGTTTTTTACGCATATGAAAATAATAAAAATAAATCGTGGAGAGGCTGATATAACGGCAGTAAAACAAGTATTAAAACTATTAAAATCAGGTGGTATATTAGGAGTTTTCCCCGGTGGCACGCGAAATAGCGAAGAAGCGGACGAACAATTTAAAAATGGTGTGGCAATGTTTAGTTTAAAGACAAATGCACCGATTATACCTATGAAGCTTATAAAAACGCCGAAGATATTTAGACGCAACACATTGATAATCGGCGAGCCATTTTGCTTAGAACAAGTAGAGGGCGAGGCATTTAAAGAAACTTTAGAAAAAGCGACACAAATAATAAAAGAAAAGCAACAACAATTAAATATTGCGCTTGAAAAAGGAGAAAAATAAAGATGTTTATAATGTTAGCAGGTAGTAGCGGAGCAGGTAAAAACACTTTAATCAATGATTTAAAACCTAAAAATAGTAGTGTAGTGTTAATGCCAACTTTAACGACAAGGGCTATGCGAGCAGGGGAAGTTGAAGGAAATCCTTTTTATTATTTAACAAAAGAAGAGTTTGAGGATAAAGTAAAAGCGGGCGAATTATTTGAACACGAATTAATTCATGGAAACTTCTATGGTTCTAGTAAGATAATTTTTAACGAGTACTTAAAGAGTGGTAAAATTTTAATGAAGGATATTGGTGTTGAGGGCGCTATAAATTTGTCAAGAATACTAAAACCTTTTACAAACACCATAAGGGTATTTTTAACTACTAAAAATAAAAGAGTATTAGTTAGCAGGCTTAAAGGTAGAGGCGAGAAAGATATTAAAAAACGCTTAAAACGCTATCCTTACGAGCAAGCACAAAAATATAAATTTGACTTTATTATATTAAATAAAACCATAGAGCAAACAAATAGTCTTTTGCTAGAAATAATTAAAAATGAAAATAGTTTTAGTAATTTTGTGTTTTTAAAACCTGTTAGCAAGTTGAACATTAAAAAAATTACCAAACTTTGCGAAAAATATAAAGAAAATGCTGAAAAAATATTTGCCGATGTGCTTTTAAAAGACGGAAAGATTATTTTGTTAAACGGAGAAGAAAAATTTGTTGCAAGCTTAATTGTAAAAGTTAATTTGTGTAAACAAGTTAAAAAAAAGAAAAGATATAAAAAGTTAACAGAAGAACAAAATGAAAGGTGGCAGATTTATATAAAAAATCTTCAAGTATAATACTAACAAATTCTTTAAACTTAATTTTAATAAAAAAACGAGGCTAAATTAACCTCGCTTTTTCTTTTAACTTTTGTCATTCTGAACCAACAGTATTAGCATACTTGTGAAGAATACCATTAGTATATTTTATTATTTTATATTCTAAATATTAGATTCTTCGTAAGTCTATTAATACGGCTACCTCTCAGAATGACAACATTTAAAATAAATCTTATTTCTAAACCAATTCTTTTTTTGCCTCTTCTTTTTGTAATTGTGTTTGACCATCTAGGCTAAAAGAATATTTTATTTTTAAAATAATCTCTTTTATTATAGTATCTAGTATACTAAACTCTTTATAATCAGCAGGTGCATAGAAGTTTATACGATTATCCCTTACTAATTCTAATAGTTGATTAGGGCGAGCATGGTCAGGATTATAAACGCCTATTGCGTGTCCACCGTTTTTAACAGTTAGTCGCATTGCGGGAATATC
>JAQVOQ010000108.1 GCA_028702545.1 Clostridia bacterium | reverse complement strand
TGTAATAATTATAAAAAAGCTTACGAAATGATGAGAGCTGTATTCCCTCGTTTTTTAAAAACAGCCAAGTTTGATCCTAATAATATTGACTGGTTTGCTGGATTTCACACAAACACTGATAATAGGCATATTCATTTTGCTTTTTATGAAAAACAACCAACAAAGTATAGAAAAACAAGTGATAAATTGGAGTTTTCACATCCACAAGTCAGCCTCTTTTCTATTGAGCAAATAAAAATCAATACTGAAGTCTTTCTAACAGATTTAAATTCTAAACTCAATAAGCAAAGAAAAGAACTTACACAGTCAGTTAAAGAAAGTATCCCCCAAATAATTAAAAAAGGAGAAGTTTTGAAAAAGATGAAAAAAATAGTTTTAGTATTGCCTACTAATGGAAGAATTTCATATGATAGCGAAAATATGTTGTTTTTAAAAAATGATATTAACTATTTGGTCGATTTAATTTTAAAAACAGATGTAAAAAGTGAAGCAATGTATAAAACTTATTTAACTTTGCTACTAGATAAAGATGCATCAATTAAGCGAATGTGCGAAGTTAGTAAAATCAATCCTGATAAAGTTGTACTTTTTGATAAATATCATAATGACTTATATCGCAGATTAGGCAATATTGTTATTAAAGAAATATTAAAAATTCAAAATGAATTAAAAAGTTTTGAATTTAAAACAACTCAACGACTTATTAAAAAAAGAATGGAAAGAAATAAATTAAAATATTTAATAAATCAAAGTTTGTATCTTGGTGAAAAAGTAAAACAGGAAGCGAGTAATTACTTTATAGAACATATGAAAATTCTTAATGAAATGAGAATTAAAGTTCTAATTGAGCAAGGAGTAATTGAGCTTTGAAAATTTTAAAAAGATTTATTTTATGGTTTATTCTTTTAATAATTTGTTATGTAATAGCCTTTCTTGCAAATTGTTTTGTGGCTAATAATTTTATATTTTTAGTTAATTTAGAGTTATTTCTTGATAAAAACACGTTTATTTATACATTTTTCTTATTTATGGTTGCAGTTTGCCTTTATTTGTATTTTTGGTATAAGGGTTACTGGTCAAAAAACTCAAAGAACTTAATGCAAAGTAATGATGCTGATAAACATATTATGTCGGGGCTGGAACAGGCACATTTTCAAAGTGAAAAGGAACTTACTAAAAACTTCAGACAGATTGAATTTGATTTTCTAAAAAGAACAAAAATTGATGGTATTCCTATTAAAGCAGAATCAATAAAAAACAAACTTAATATCACCTTTTCTAAACCCGCACACACATTAATTATAGGAACAACTGGCAGTGGTAAAACGACAACCTTTATAAATCCGACTTTGCAAATTTTAGCAAATTCACAAAATAAACCGTCTATGCTTGTTTCAGATCCTAAAGGAGAATTATTTGCACTGCATTCAAAATCACTTAAAAAACTAGGATATGATGTAAAAGTTATTGATCTTAGAAATCCTTATTGTAGTGTTAGGTGGAACCCTCTTGAAAAGCCATTTCTAATGTATCAAGAAATGCTAAATTTAGATGAAAAAGTTGTAACAAATGAAGAAAATGGTTTTTATGTTTTTGAAAATAATACCTATTACAATCATGAAGAATTATTGGCTGCTCTTCAAGTAAAAAAACAAGAAATTTATGATGAGATTTATGAAGATTTACACGATATTATATCAGTATTATGTCCAGTTATAAATAAAGGCGAACCTATATGGGAGTCTGGTGCAAGAAACTTTATCTTATCAATCGTGTTGGCAATGTTAGAAGATAGTGAAAATTTGGAACTTGGAATGACAAAAGAAAAATTTAATTTTTATAACATAATGAAGATTGCAACAAACACTCAAAAAGACTGTGAAGACTTAATGAAATATTTTGATAAAAGAAGCCCTATGTCAAAAGCGGTAAGTCTATCAAAGCAGGTGTTAGATGCAAGCGATAAAACTCGTGGTAGTTATTTATCGACCATTTTTGACAAACTTGCTATGTTTAGTGATAAGAGTATTTGTGCATTAACAAGTGCAAATGAAATTGATTTTGGAGAAATGGCACTAAAACCGACTGTTTTATTTTTACAGATACCCGATGAAAAGGAAACTAGGCACACCCTTGCCTCTATGATTATTTTACAGGCTTATAAAGGCTTAGTTTCAAAAGCTAATACTTACGAAGATTTATCATTACCTAGAAGCGTTTATTTTTTACTTGATGAGTTTGGCAATTTGCCTAGAGTTCATAAATTAGAGCAAATGATAACAGTTGGTAGATCTAGAAAAATATGGCTTGCATTAGTAATTCAATCTTATGCACAGTTAAGTAAAGTTTATGATGATAAATCAGCTGATATTATAAAGTCAAATTGTAATATACAAATATTTATTGGAACGACAGATTTAGAAACTATTAATAATTTTTCTAAGTTATGTGGCAACTATTCATTAGTTCAAAGAAATGTAAGTTTTAATACTGGGAAAGCAGATGATATTAGTTCCTCTGCATCAGTAAAAGAGCGACCACTAATTTATCCAAGCGAATTAGCACAACTAAACAATGCGAACAATATGGGAAATGCAATCGTAAATGTTTTTGGATTTCCACCGATTAAAAGCAAATTTACGCCTTCTTTTAAGTGTCAAAAATACAAACTCGAAGTGTCTAAACAAGAAATAAAGATAGGTAAACCATTTTTAGAAGAACTAGTATTTTATGACATGTTAGAGCGAAACAAATT
>JAQVOQ010000032.1 GCA_028702545.1 Clostridia bacterium | reverse complement strand
TATCTTATTTAAATTGAAGTAGTAGGAGCTTTTAGGTAGTTTAGTAATTTGTAGAAGTAGTTTTAACGGATAATTAGCACTTAGTTCATTAACTACTTGCGAGATTTCTTTGGTGGTTGCATTCTCTTTTGAACTAAGGCATCTAATTTTTTTAGGTAATCAATCTCCGCATGAAGTCGTTTATTTTCTCTTAACAACTCTTCCTTTGAATTAAATTTTGTTTTAACAGAAGATCTAACCAATGGTTTGCCATGCCTACGATTTAGTAAAGATTCTTTACCTTCCTTGAGATAGATAGATTTCCATCTTGAAACCATACTTACCGTGCCACCAGAAATGTGACCACCATGTTTAAATCCATCTGAGCTAATGAAAAGCTTGTGTTTTCTTGCAGCTTCACAAAGTGACAGGTTGTTTTCAAGAATATCTTCAACAACCATAACTTTAAACTCAGGCGGATAAATTTTAAGTTTGCTACCTTTAATATTAGACATAATTAAACTCCTTTAACTTATTTTAACATGTTTCCATGTTATTTGCTTCTACTTGTCTAACTTTTTGGGTACGCATCACATAAGCAACAATTTAACATTCTTGACATAAAAATTCACTTCCTTATATTTTTAATATCATAAACAAGATATGAAAAAATTAAATTTTAAGTGTTTATACTTTATTTTTAAAATAACAGGCAAAAAAATATTCATCAGATGTATTTTTATTTGAAGAAAAAGTCAAGTTATGATACAATAAATTGTTAAACAATTACAAAAGAGGGAAGTTATTATGGAAAACAAAAAAACATATTTTTCAAACAAACGCCTTATAATATTTGCGTTAATTTTATTTATAATTTTTCCGTTTATAAGAGGCTCGTTTAACTTATTTGGAGGCAGTGTCAGTGTGACCGAAGAGGGAGACACTGCTACTTTAAATATCGTTACACTAGAGGAAACGACAAGGGAGCAAATGGGCTGGACAGATGTCGCTAATTCGGTTATTCCGTCTATTGTAGCGATTACAAGCTATAATGCTGCAGTAGGTTCTATGAGTTCGGGGTCTGGAATTATAATTAGTGAAAACGGATTTATTGTTACAAATGCACATGTAGTAGATAGTGATCAAAATATTTTAACAGTTATAATAGCGGATGATACACCTCAAACGGCCGAAGATAATCCGAGATATGATGCAATTTTAGTAGGTATAGATAATTATACTGATTTAGCTGTTATAAAAATTGAAGCAGAAGGTTTAATAGCTGCAGAGTTTGCCGATAGTAATCAAATTTTAATAGCAGAAGGTGTTATGGCAGTAGGATTTCCTGGTGGACTTAATATATCACCATCAGCAACCGTTACAATAGGTTATGTATCGGCAGTTAGTAGACCAATTGATATGGGAAACGGATATATTATTAATAGTATACAAACAGATGCAGCAATTAATCCCGGAAACAGCGGTGGAGCGCTTGTTAACACTTATGGCCAAGTAATAGGCATACCATCAAGTAAGATAGCAGCAACGGAATATGAGGGCTTAGGTTTTGCTATCCCATCATCAGTTACACAAGTTATAGTAAATGATTTAATTGAGTATGGTTTTATAACAAATAGGGCAACTATTGGTGTTGGAGGTGTTTCTTATAATGAATACTATGCACAGTTTTATGGTGTGCCAGTTGGAATTTTGGTTCAAGATATTTATGCCGACTTAACAGCACAATGCGGTTTGCAAATAGGCGATAGGATTACAAAAATTGAAGGACAAATAGTAAACTCAATAAATGTAGTGAATAATTTCTTACAACAAAAATTACCAGGAGATACACTATTAATTGAAGTCTATAGAGATGGAGTTTATATTGATTTAACTATTACATTATCAGATTTTAATGAAGTATATGGAGAATAAAAATAAAAAAAGAGGTTATTAAGTTAACTTCTTTTTTTGCTCTTTTTTTAATATAATGCCTTTATTTACAATTTGTATTAGTGTGCCAAATGATAAAATGCAGAGGCACAACAAGAAGAAAGTTAAAAACATACTAATCAAATAAACAGGGTAACCAAAATTTAGCCGTATACTGTCCATAAATGGTATGTTGTTATAAAGTAAATTAGAAAAATTAACATTTATTAAGTTTGCCACAATTGAGGCTGTAACCATCCAACTAAAAAATGGTATGGCTACAATTTTCAAATCTTTTAAAGTAGGAAACGGCATTTTTAGCGTTATTTGTAGGGCTAAAAATAAAAGTACTGTAAAATGATAATAAAAAGTGTGCAAATTTTCAAAATTTATCCAAGAGATAGTTAAGTTATCAGTAGCAGTAGTGATAATAGAAGTTGGGTTAATAAGCAAACTAATTAGAAGGGGAATTCCTGCGACCAAAGCGATTTTAAAACCTATCTTTGAGAGTTTGTTTTTACCAAAACTAGCTATACTAAACCAAATTAAAAAAGTGCTACAAAAATGAAGAGGAATAGACCATAAAACATAGCCGGTATTAAATGCTCGCACTTGTTTTACGACTTCTGCAACTAATATAATAATAGTAATAATTAAAAAAGGAATAGTCTTTATTTTATAGCTTTTATCTTTTAATAAAAAGCCAATAACTAAGGCTACTATAAAAATAATGGAAAATGCAATAGGAAATATTTGTTGTTGACTTGCAGTCCAGTTCATAAACTACTCTCTTTTGTGGTTTTTCATTTTTTTATTTTACTACAGCTTATAGGACATAATCAAATTATTTTAGAATGTTGTTGAATTTTGTTTTAATTTAGTATATAATAATTACATTATTAAATATATACTTATTAGAAGGTTTATCTATGAGTAAAAAACAACAAAAGAAAAAAAATACGCTATTAGAACTTTGATTCGTTTAGCATTGGCTGGTGTGTCTATTGTTGGAATGGCAAAAGCTCTATATGAAGTAGCAGAAGAAGTTTATGAACAAATAGCAACTGATAACGAAGTAATTGATTTAGATTACTGGCTCATGTCAATTGTCTTTAAAAATAACGAAAAAAGAACACAAGAGGAATTATTTGCACAAATAGAAAAAGCTATTTTTAATGTTGATAATATAGATAAAGCATTTGATGATAGCATTGAATTAAATAAAGAAGAAAAAATGAAAATTGTGCAAGATATAATTACCGCTGTTCAAAACGAGGCCAATTTAAGCACTTGTACTTTTAAACTAGAAGATATGGATGGCATTGATGGCTATTATTTTTCTATATATAATCAAGCATTTTCTATTGTTACTAAAAAGATTGCAATTAATGAAAATATGCTTAACGATAGAAATTTTCAAGATACAATTTATACTGTAATTCACGAGATGATGCATGCTGTTGAAAGTGAAAATATTTTAAGAAGCGATCAAGTAACTGCTTTTGACAAAAAAGTTTTTTTTAAGAAAAGAGAGTTTAAGGATTATTACACATCATTTAATGAGTTAAATACGCAAATTAGGTCACAAGATATATTTTTGAACTTGCAAAATGAATATGGTGATAGTACTTATATAGCAGAAGAAAGGGCGACATTAAAATTAGTTATGTTTCAGGAGTTAATTTTAAATTTATATGGTGTAAACACATTTGAAAATAGTAATTTTGGTAGTATGCCACAAGAATATAAAGATTTTTATGTAAAAGATGAAAATAATTATAGATATTTAACAATTAAAGAGTTAATTTTATTAGGTTTTGAAAAAAAATTAGATAATGCCAAGATTAATCATGATGAAATAGACTTGACGCAAACATATTATTACAAAAGTTTTGCACGAGGAGTTGGTGAAGAGTGGTTAGATGTTACATTTATAGATTATTACTACAGCCCATTTAGTCCTAATCTTACAAACAATGTTCTATATGATGATGAACTTCAGGCATAAAAATTTAATAACAAATAATAACAAATAATAAAAAATACATAAAAAACTAACCATTTGGTTAGTTTTTTTAAAAATTAAGTTTGTGCTGGAACAATCAAATTTTTAACACATTCATAAGCCGACACTATCCATTCCCAAATTCTCACAAGAAGGCTGTTGTCAAAGTTGCCCGTATTAAAGTATGAAATTCCATCTATAACAATAAGAACAAATAGTGCTAGAAATATTAATCTAAATAAAAGTTTAAACATATTCTAATTTCTCCTTTTTGATATAAATATACATTTATTTGCAAAATATTTTAATTTCGACAATAATCTTTTTATTTTTTAAATGCACATACTTGATTTAATTATAATAAACTATTTATGACTACTAATAAGTTTAAATTAAAGGAAAAATTTTTTATGTGTGGAATTTCAGGTGTAACTTTATTTAATAAAAAACTAAAGAAAAATAAATTTATCAAAAGTGTTAGGCTTCTAGAACATAGAGGCCCCGACAGGGAAGGTTTTTTTTATTCGCAAAATATAGCGTTTGGGCACAAAAGACTAGCGGTTGTTGATATTGAAAACGGCATTCAACCGATGAGTTATAAAAATTTTACAATAGTTTACAATGGCGAATTATATAACACGGAAGATATTAGAAAAGAACTTATAAAACTAGGCGTAACTTTTACAGGGCATTCCGACACGGAAGTACTTTTAAAGGCCTATGCTGTATGGAAGGAAAAGTGTATAAAAAAGTTAAATGGCATTTTTGCTTTTGCCGTTTGGGATGGTAAAAAGCTATTTATGTGCCGTGATAGGGTAGGTGTAAAGCCACTTTACTATTATATTAAAGATAATGATTTATTTTTTGCAAGTGAATTAAAAACAATTATCAATTATTACAACCTTAATGAAATTACCATAAACAGCTTGCAAGAAGTTTTGGGTTTAGGCCCATCTCACACTAGCGGAGAGGGCATATTTAAAGGTGTAAAAGAGTTAAAACCCGGGTCATATATGTTTTTTGATGGCAAAGAAAAAATAGTCAAGTATTGGAAGTTAAAAACTAAAAAAAATAAAAATAGTTTTGAAAAAAATGTCGCTATTACAAAAGAGTTGTTTACTGATGCTGTAAAAAGGCAATTAGTAAGCGATGTTCCACTATGTACCCTTTTATCAGGAGGAGTTGATTCAAGTGCTATCACTGCTATTGCTTGCCAAAACAACGACAATTTTACCTCTTATTCCATTGATTATGAAAACAATGATGTGGAGTTTAAAAAAAATGATTTTCAGGTATCTAGTGACAAAGATTATATTAAATATATGACATCAAACCAAAATTTGAAGCATAATTATTTAGAGATAACACTAGAAGAATTAGCCGAATATCTAGAAAAAGCAGTTATAGCAAGAGATTTGCCAGGAATGGCAGATATTGATTCTTCGCTTTTGTGGTTTTGCACTGAGATTAAAAAGCATCATACTGTTGCTTTATCGGGCGAGGGCGCAGATGAAATATTTGGTGGCTATCCTTGGTTTTATAGGGATATTCAATCAAACACTTTTCCGTGGCTTCGTGACCTCAAAGAAAGAACTAAATTATTAAATGAAAAATGGCAAAAAAAGCTGAATTTAGAGGCATTTGTTAAAGATAAATATGTATCATCATTAAAGGAACTTAAAGGTAAAACGAGCGAACATCAAAAACTTATGTATTTAAATATAAATTGGTTTATGCAAGCCTTGTTAGATAGAAAAGATCGTATGTCAATGATGGCGTCACTAGAAGTTAGAGTGCCGTTTGCAGACCACAGATTGATTGAGTTTTTGTGGAATGTGCCGTGGGGACACAAATTTTATGAAAATAGAGAAAAAGGCTTGTTGCGCGAAGCGTTAAAAGGGTTAGTACCAGAAGAAATTTTATATCGCAAAAAAAATCCTTATCCAAAAACTCATTCTAAAAAGTATGTGGAAATAGTAAAAAAATTGCTCCTTAAGGCACTTGAGAATAAGGTTTCAATATTGCACAAAATTTTTGACCAAAAAGCATTAATGGAATTAATACAAACAAACGGTGAGTCTTATACTAGACCATGGTTTGGGCAACTTATGACAGGACCTCAACTAATTGCATTTTTATATCAATTTGACTATTGGTTTAGGCATTATAATATAAAGATTGTAGAATAAAAAAACGACTACCAAAGGTAGTCGCTTTTTGTTATGGTGGAGAGAGAAGGATTCGAACCTTCGAAGGCAGAGCCGACAGATTTACAGTCTGGTCCCTTTGGCCACTCGGGAACCTCTCCAAATATTACTCCACTATTTTTAGAAATAATGTAAAATATTTAAATTAATTAATTTTTATAAGGTCAAGGCTCGGCAAGTTTTGTCTGGGGCAGGAGCATAGTAACTATGTGACTGTCCAGCAAAGATTGCTAGAAACGAAGAGATTATGAAAATTTATAATTTAATGGAGCTGGTGATAGGAATCGAACCTACAACCTGCTGATTACAAGTCAGCTGCTCTACCGTTGAGCCACACCAGCAAAATTTGAAAATTTTAAGTTTAAATACTGTCACAATGTTTATGCACCAAGCTTTAAGAAGTTTGGTGCCTCGAGGCGGAATCGAACCACCGACACGAGGATTTTCAGTCCTCTGCTCTACCGACTGAGCTATCGAGGCATAATTTGGCGACCTGGATGGGACTCGAACCCACGACCTCTAGCGTGACAGGCTAGCGTTCTAACCAACTGAACTACCAGGCCAAATTTTATGCAAAGCTATTAAGTTAAATATTGGTGGGCCTTCAGGGACTTGAACCCCGGACCAACCGGTTATGAGCCGGTTGCTCTAACCAACTGAGCTAAAGGCCCAAAAGGTAGTTAAACCTAAAATTTTATGGTCGGGGTGGAGAGGCTCGAACTCCCGACCCCATGGTCCCAAACCACGTACGCTACCAACTGCGCTACACCCCGACAATTTCATAAATGAAACTATAAAATAATACCTTAGAATACATGGTTTGTCAACAATTTTCTTGAAAAAAGTTAGTTGTTTTTTGTCTTTTGCCATATAATCTCGGCTTTTCTATTATATTCGAAAAATAGTAATAAAGCAACAAATTTTCCTAAAATATTTTTATTGGCTTAGTGTTACAATTTTATTAGTTTTAATAAAGGAAAAGGTACAACATTTATGCAAGTCAAAAGTAGGGTTTACAATAACGTGCTATATGTCGTTTTAGAGGGCGAGTTAGATGAGCATAACGCTGACTATACTCGCAACACTCTAGACAGTCTATTTGATAGGTTGAATTTTAAGCAGGTAATAATTGACCTAAATGAACTTGGCTTTATGGATTCAACGGGCATTGGAGTTATGATTGGCCGCTATAAAAAGCTAAAAGCCAAAAATGTGCCAATTTATATCTGCAATCCGAGCACTCACGCCGAGCGTATTTTTAATATGACGGGGCTATACGAAATTATGCCCAAAATCAGTTAGGAGTAATATATGGAAATTATAAACAAAATGACTTTAATTTTTAGTTCATTATCAATTAATGAAAGTTTTGCTCGCGCTACGGTCGCTGCTTTTGTTGCGAGTTTAAATCCAACGATAGATGAGATAACCGATATAAAAACTGCCGTTAGTGAAGCTGTTACGAATTGCATTGTACACGCATATCCAAATACTGTTGGAAGTATAACGATAGATGTTAAATTGACAGATAGTGATGTTTACATAACCGTTGCCGACACAGGCGTTGGTATTGTTGATTTTGATAAGGTTAAGCAACCTTTTTATACCACCAAAATTGGCGATGAGAGGAGTGGAATGGGCTTTACAGTTATGGAAAGTTTTATGGATAAAGTGGATGTGGCAAAAAATAAATCAAAGGGAGTGATGGTAAAAATGCAAAAGAAGTTAGGGAGGGTGAACAAAATTTTAGCGGAGGGGTAATATGCTTTCAGTTGAGGAAACGCTTGGCCTAATTAGGCGAGCGCAAAGGGGAGAGAAAGAAGCAAAAGCAGACCTTATACAGAATAATTCACCACTCGTTAAAAGTGTTATAAAGCGATTTAAAAGTTCACGGATTGACTATGATGATTTGTATCAACTAGGTTGTGTGGGATTTTTAAAAGCTATAAAAAATTTTAATGAAGATTTTGGAGTTAAATTTTCTACTTATGCCGTCCCCATGATAGCGGGCGAAGTTAAACGCTTTTTAAGAGATGACGGTAGCATAAAAGTGAGTAGAAGTACAAAAACACTGGCGATAAAAATTAATAGATTTGTTGAAAGTTATCAAAAAGAAAATTATATTAAGCCTAGTCTTAGTGAAATTGGTAAAGAGTTTGACCTGTCGGAGAGTGAAGTTGTTTTTACAATGGATTCGTCTAGTTCATTGTTATCATTAGATGAGAGACAAGATAACGACAATATAAACAGTAGAAGCATTTTAGAAACGGTAGAGGAAGAAGATAAAAGCGAAAAAATGTTAGATTTGTTAATTTTAAAAGATTTGTTAAAAGACTTAGACCCAAGAGATAAACATATAATAATTATGCGGTATTTTAGAGATAAAACTCAAAGCGAAATAGCTAGCGAGTTAGGTGTTAGCCAAGTGCAAGTTAGCAGGTTAGAGTGTAAAATTTTAGATAAAATGAAAATAGCATTTAGAGTAAATTAAAAAAATAACTGTTAGAGTAAATTAAAAAAATAGCATTTAGAGTAAATTAAAAAAATAACTGTTAGAGTAAATTAAAAAAATAACTGTCATTCTGAACCGACAGAATAAGCATACTTATGAAGAATCTTAATTATAGTCAGAATATGGGATTGTTCATTAGCACGAGTTACACTGCTAGCGCTCAAAATGACAAAAAAACTGCTCTTTAAGCAGTTTTTTTGTGTAATATAAAAATATTATTATGCGTTAATTCTAGTTTGAGTAGTAACTTGAGGTTGATTAGAATTTGTCATATCAGTTGTAGGTGTGCTTTGATTTATATCAATTGTTGTTTGATTTACAACATTATTATTTGCATTTATTTGATTTTGCAAAGTTGCAATTTGATTTTGTAAATCCGAAATTGTTTGTAGTCTATTTGTATCCTCTTGTGAAGAAGTGTTAGTTTGAAGGCTATTTAACCTCGTAATCTCCGCCTGCAAATTCATTATTTCTTGTTGTTGTCTTGCTATTTCGTTTAGTGCAACTGTATTGCTTGCTTTGTTAGTAATTTGAGTAGTATTTGTATTAGTATTATTATTTAAATTAATTTGTGGTACGGTTGTTATTCTTGGCACTCTGTAACTAGGTGTGGTAGCCGTATTATTTGGATTAACGGTTGTATTTGGATTAGTTATTGTATTTATATTTGCACTTGGATTAACTGTGTTTGTGCTTGTATTTAAGTTATTTGTGTTAGTCCTATTTACTAACATATTAGTGCTAGGTGTGTTCACTAATGAAGGTCTAGCAGGATTATTTCTATTAGTAAAATAAGTTGTACCAGTCATTCTTCTTGTTGCGCTTGGCAAGTTGGTATTAACATTTGTGTTATAACCATTATTATTTGTGTTATAGGTATTTGTATTAGTACCATAAGTATTGGTATTATTGCCAGTAGCATAGTTACGCCTATTCATATTAACTCTTGTGCCTGTATAGTTAGTATTCGTGTTGTAATTGTTGTTTGGGTAAACATAATCAACATTATTGTTATAACTATTATAATTATTTAAACTAGTTTGATTGGCATTATATAAATCGCTTGGTCTTTCTGTTTGACCAGACAAAATGTTATTACAACCCTTAACAGAATCTAGCGCTATTTGACATTCATTTAGCCTTGTTGATAGCGAATTCAATATTTTTGTATAAGCTGCATTTATGCTATCCATATTGTTGTTAAAGTTTATGCGAAGTGGTTTTACAGTGTTTACTGATTTTGTAATTTCACCCCTTAATGAGTTTAAATTTGAAGCAACTTTTTTAATTTGGCTTAAATGTGTGTTTAGTGCTGTTTTTTGGTCATCGGTTAATTTTGTCCCACTATCTTTAAGTGCAGTCGTTAGAGTGTTACATTTTTGAACTTCCTCTCTAAGTGCGTTTTTGCATTCAGCCAAAGTTGAATTTGCATAAAATACATCGCTTGTTAAGTTGTACATATTTTCAATTTTAGAAACATAAGTGTTTAAGTTGTCTCTACTTAAATAGTCGGTTGCACCCCCATAGTTTGCATTACTTTGACTTTTGCTGTCATCCATAGGAATGTAGCGATAAGCGCCTGATGGAGTAATGTTTGCGCTATCAGTAGATGTTCTCGTTGCAGTATAGTTAGGATTATATCTAGTACTAGCATTGTTATAATTAGCGTTATTATAATTAGCGTTATTATAATTTGTTCTATAATTATTTAAATTAGTTGTATAACGAGTACTGGCATTTGTATACCTATCATTTGTGCTACTAGTATAAGTCGGTGAGTAATTATTATAGTTAGTTGTGTTAGTGCCTGTTGCTATTCTATTTACAGGACTACCACTATAAATTCCCGTAGTATTATAGTTAGGATTTACATCGGTTAAATAAGCCCTTGATCTTGCAGCTTTTGCCGACATTGTGTTTGCATTATAGATACCGTTTGTCGTATTTGTATTATTTGTGTTTCTAGTATTATAATTTGTTGCTGTATAAGCGCCGTTGTTTGTATTTGCGCTAGTTAGTGGATAAGTTTTGCTCCTAGTTTGAGTCGCATAATTATTATTTAGAGTCCCCGTATTAAAATTATTAGTAGAACTCATTGGAGAAATTTCGTTTATTAAAATTTCTTCTGAGTTTAGGGAGTCTAAATCATTAATTGTAGACATTAATTTTTGCGTGTTACTTTGCAGAGCAGAAGTAATTTGACCAGTTGTGCTTGCTGTTCCACAGGCAGTTAGTGAAAAAACCAATGTCAGTACGAGCAATGATAATAATATTTTTTTCATAAATTTAAATAACCTCCATAAAAGTTTACAAAGTTAGTTTAAGCATTTTTACTTGTTTTATTTATATTTAGGCATATTTTTAGCGTTATTTATAGAATTTTTTTGAGTATAGTTACACAAAATAAATCGCAAATTATTATGGGGTGAAAAGATGGATAGACAAGAGCGCAATAAAGAGTATTTAGATTATGTAAGCGAAAAAGCACCTAAAACTAAAGCACCTAAAAGTTTATTTTGGGCATTTGTAATAGGTGGGCTTATTTGCTGTTTGGGGCAATTTATTGCCGATAGCATAAAAATCCTTTTTCCTGCTTTATATCAAACAGAAATAAACACTTGGATGCTAATAATATTAATTTTTATTGCTATTTTATTTACGGGTATCGGTATTTGGGATAGAGTCGGTTATTTAGGCGGAGCAGGTGCTTTTATTCCAATAAC